>NZ_JBYQCG010000113.1:0-16142 GCF_057837105.1 Burkholderia sp. APQ4-4ca
GTTGTCTCCGCAACTGGCGACCGTACTGCAGGACGCATGGGTGCACGCCGCGTCCGAGACGGACGACGCGACCATCCGGTCCGGCGACCTGCTGCAGGCGATCGTCAATAGGCCCCACGTACTGCGCGCGCAAAACGCGTGGCCTCTGCTGTCCGTCAGCAGCACGCAGATCCGGCGCGTCCTGCCGCGCCTTGCTCATCGTTCATGCGAGAGCACGCGACCAGAAAATATCGAAGCCGAAGCAGAGGATCACCCGATCGGCCCCGCCGTCGATCAGACGCCGGAATCGGCCGCCCCCGTCGCGGCAGCAACGCACACGCCCCGCCGAACCACGGACGGTGGTGCCCTCTCCCGCTTCGCGATCGATCTGACAGACAAAGCTCGACGCGGCGAGATCGATCCGGTATTCGGCCGCGATCGCGAAATCCAGCAAATGGTCGACGTGCTCGCGCGTCGGCGCAAGAACAATCCGATCCTCGTCGGCGAACCGGGCGTCGGCAAAACCGCGCTCGTCGAAGGCCTCGCGCTGCGCGTCGCCGAGGCAAGCGTCCCGAACGTGATTCGCGACGTGCGCATCCTGACACTCGATCTGGGCCTGTTGCAGGCCGGCGCCGGCGTGAAAGGGGAATTCGAGCAACGCTTGAAGAACGTCATCGACGAGGTTCAGTCTTCACCGGAGCCGATCCTGCTCTTCATCGACGAAGCGCACACATTGATCGGCGCGGGCAATGCCGCCGGCGGCGCCGACGCCGCGAACCTGCTCAAACCGGCGCTCGCCCGCGGCGAACTGCGTACGATCGCGGCGACGACATGGTCGGAGTACAAGCAATTCTTCGAGCGCGACGCCGCGCTCGAGCGCCGCTTCCAGATCATCAAGGTCGGCGAACCCGACGACGATGCGGCATGCCTGATGTTGCGCGGCCTGAAGAACCGCTATGCGGAATATCACAACGTGCACATTCGGGACGATGCGCTGGTCGCGGCAGTGAAACTCTCTCGACGCTATATTCCCGCAAGGCAACTGCCGGACAAGGCAGTCGACCTGATCGATACCGCTGCCGCGCGGGTGCGCATGGGGCTCGAATCGCCGCCCCCTGAACTGCAACGCGCACGCGCCGCCGTCTCCGCCCTCGAACTCGAACTGGCGACGCTCGACGCGGACGCGCAGGCTGGTATCGATGACGTCGCGCCCCGGCGCGTGACGCTGGAGCACGCGCTTTCCGAGGCGCGGAACATCCTGACCGGCCTGCAGGCGCGCCATGTCGGCGAACGCGAGCTGGTCCGCCTCGTTCACCAGCGTCGAGCGGAGGTCGCCGAAGGCGGCTCGGCGTCCAGCCGCAGCCAGCTCGATGACATCAGACGCTTACTCGCCGACCGGCAAGGCAACGCACCGCTGATCTCGGTCGACGTCGATGCAGCGGCCGTCGCACGTGTCGTTGCGGAATGGACGGGTGTGCCGGTCGGCAACCTCGTCGAAGACGAACTGCTGAGCCTGCTGAATCTCGAGCAGCAACTGGCCGCGCGCGTGGTCGCGCAAGACGATGCGCTGGCTGCGCTCGCGGAGAGCCTGCGCACCGCGAAGGCAGGCCTCAAGAATGAACATGCGCCACTCGGCGTCTTTCTGCTCGCTGGGCCATCGGGCGTCGGCAAGACCGAAACGGCGCTGGCCCTGGCCGACCTGCTGTTCGGCGGCGAGGCCGCCCTCACGACGATCAACATGTCGGAATATCAGGAAGCACACACGGTGTCGCAACTGAAAGGCTCGCCACCGGGCTATGTCGGCTACGGACGCGGCGGCATCCTGACCGAAGCCGTGCGGCAGCGGCCGTACGGCGTCGTGCTGCTCGATGAAGTCGAAAAAGCCCACCGCGACGTGCTCGACATGTTCTATCAGGTGTTCGACCGCGGCATGATGCGCGACGGGGAAGGACGCGAGATCGACTTCCGCAATTGCGTGATTCTGATGACGTCCAATCTCGGCAGCGCACGAATCGACGAGATGACCGCCGACGATCCGCGGGTTTCCCAGGCGGCGTTGCTCGAATCGATCCACCCGCAGCTCGTGGCGCACTTCCAGCCCGCGCTGCTCGCGCGCTTCCAGTCGCTGGTCTATCGGCCGCTCGATGCCGCCGCACTCGCGTCGATCGTGCGGCTCAAGCTGTCGAAGGTCGCCGACCGCCTGCGCCGGCAACACGACGTCGAGCTGGCGTGCGACGCATCATTGATCGACGCGATGGCCGAGCTTTGCCTCGCGCGCGAGTCCGGCGCGCGCAACGTCGATGCGTTCCTCAACCAGCGGATTTTGCCGAACGTGTCGCGTGAACTGCTTGCGCGCATGGCGGCCGGGGCCGCGCCGGAAAGGATCGTGTTGTCGAGCTCGGCCGAAGCGAGCGTGACGATCGATTTCATCGACCGAAGCAACGTCGTGGCGGGCGCGACGAAGCCGACCCGCGCGACCCCGTAACCGGAGGCCAGGATCATGCAGGCGCGTCCCTCTCTCCACGACATGCTGCTCGGCCAGATCGGCGGTGAGCCGCTCGATGCTTACGACGACCGGACACTCGAGTGCATGAGCGTCCAGCAGAATGTGCAGCGCATCCTGAACACGCGAGCCGGTGCGCTGAAACATCTGCCGGACTATGGTCTGCCGGATCTGACGAACATCTACAAGGCGCTACCCGCGTCAGCCCACATGCTCAAGCAGCAGATGGAGGCGACGCTCGTGAAATATGAGCCTCGTATCCGCTCCATCGACGTCGCCATCCTCGAAAACGACGATCCCGGCGTGCTGGTGAGTTTTGAAATGACGTGCCATCTGAAAAAAGCCGGACTTGTGCGGTTCGGTACATATTTCGAGCCTCCCGGACGCATGTGGTTGAAACGCCGATGTGTCGGGCACGATTGAAGTGCTCCCTCACGTCCGGGCCGGGTTTCGCAACTTGCCAATCCCGGTCCGTCGATATGGACACCAGATGCCGGTTACCCGCTGCACGCCCGCGCCGCATGCGCGCGCACCAGCACGGCAAGCGCTTCCTCCAGCGTCGTCGTCCCGTACACCCGCTCCGACACGTCGGCTTCCACATCGATGCGCCCAGCGTTGTGCACGTCGTACAGATCGACGATCAGCTGTGCATGACGTTCGCTGAGCCCGGCACGCAGGAGCGTCGCGCTCCACGTATCGCGCGGCAACGCGTGCGCGACGATCGCGCGGCGCGCCACGGCGCCCAACGTATCCGCGATCGCCGTCACGCTCACCCGCCGCGGCCCTTCGACGCTGACGATGCGCGGCCCGCTTCCGCCTTCCGGTGCATCGAGCAGCAGCCTCGCCGCGACGACGCCCACGTCGGGCGCCCAGACCGTCGGAAATACCTTGCCGACCGGGTGGTGGAAGCTCGGCAGCACGCCCGTGCCGAGCGCGACCGGCAACGCGCGCGCCCAGTTCTGCAGATGCTCGGCTGAGCGTAGCAGCGTCAACTGCGTCGGGATCGTCTTCAGACGTGCCTCGAAGTCGCGGAACAGACGCGTGATACCCGTATTGCCTTCGAGCTCCGCGCCGTAGTCCGACAACGCAAGCAATGCCGGCGGCGGATTCGCGGCGAGCGCGGCGGTCGCTGCATCGATCGTTCTCGTCATCGTCGCGGCCGGATCGGGATCGACGGCCGGAGCCGGGCACAGTAGCTGCACGGCCTGCGCCCCGTCGATCGCCGCGGCGATCGCGTTCGCGTCCGCCAGGCCCGCGATCGCGACATCGCAGCCGAGCTGCACGAAACGTTCACGATGACGTGCGTCGCGCAGCACCGCGCGCACGGAATGGCCTGCGTTGCGCAAGGCTGTCACGGTGGACAGGCCGACGTTGCCGGATGCGCCGAAGATCACGAACACGATTCGCTCCTGATGGATGAAAGTGTTGTGATTGTCGGCATGCGCGGCCGCGAAGGCGCTCACGGAGGGATGAATCGAGCAGGAAAGGATGACGCGTTGAGCGGCCGTAGCCATGCGGGGGGCTCCGATGCAAGCGCGTCAAAACCGGAGAAGGTGAATGCAGTAATTGTCCAACAACCTGTTGAACAATTACCCTCGGCTCAAATGCAACGCCCGTGCACCGCTGTTGCGTTATGCGTCTCTCCCGCCATCCTCACCGTCATAAGCCAGCCGCAACCCGCCCCGCGCGCCCGACCGCGCAATCTCCGTCGGCGTCGCGCCCAGCAAGCGGTTCATCCAGTTCGCCATGTGGCTCTGATGCGCAAACCCGGCTTCCAGCGCGATCTGGCTGATGCTGAGCCGGCCTTCGAGCAGCAGCGCCTTCGCGCGCTCCACCCGGCGCCGCACGACGTACTGGTGCACGGGCATCCCGAGCGTTTCGCGGAACAGCACCTTGAAATGCGGCACGCTGATCGACACGAGCGCCGCCAGTTCGGCCAGCGTCATGCGCCGGTCGAGATTCGCCTCGACATAGTCGATCACGCGCGCCGCGGCCTTCGGCGCCAGCGTGCGCCGGCGTTCGCGAAACGCCGGCTGGCCGTCGACCAGCCGCGCGACGAGCGCCGTGCACAGGCTTTCCGCGTAGAGCGGATCCGATGCGTCTTCCGCTTCGAGTTCGGCGGCCATCGCCCACGCGATGTGCTGCAGCCGCGGGTCGCGCACCTGCAGCCGCCGGCGGATTTGCGCATGCGACGGCTTCAGTTCGAGCTGTTCGACGGTGCGTCGCACGAACGTGTCGCTGAGCGCGATGTGCAGGATCCGGCAATCTGCGCTGTCGGTCCATTGGCCGGGCAGGCCGGCCGGAATCACGTCGACGTCGCCGTGCGCCTGGATGCGCGACACGCGCTCGCCGTCGCACACGCAATCCGCGCGCACCGGCGCACCGATATGCACGCCGATCCGGTGATGCGCGGCTGCCGGAATCCGGTACGTGCCCGCGCGAATTTCCAGCAGCGACGCGCCGAAGCCGCGCCAGCCGAGCCCGCGGCTGGAGCGCAGGCTGACGGGGACGCCGTTGTCCGTCGGCGCGGCAAGAATCGGATCGCTCATTGATGGTCTCCACCAGATCGGGTGCCGAACGCGCATTGTGACGCGTTTCGGGCCGGCGTGCCGGCCCTGCTCGGCCGCCGGCGAATCAAGCAGAAAAAGATCATCCGTTTCTGCTCGGGACGATCCTTGCGTGCGCGCCGGCGGGCGCCGCACCGCTTACGATCAGCTCATCCGACACCTACGGAGCGCCGTCATGCCCCATTACTGCCCGCAACGCGCGGCGTTCGTCGCGCGTTCGCCGTCTTCCGCGCGCCCTTCATCCAGCCCCGATTCCCGCACCGGCCACACCGCCATCGCCGCGTGGTGCCTGCGCGTCGTCGGCTGGTACCGGCTCGAACGGCTGCTCGCGTCGATTCCCGACAGCAACGACGACTTCGGGCTCGTCTGACCGCACGGTCGACACCCCCACCTATTTGCGTCGCCGCTCGTGCGAGGCCACCGTCGCGCCGTCGATCACCGGCGCGCCCTGCTTGATCAGGAAGTCGCGGAACAGCCCAGTCACCTGCGAGATCCGCCGGTCGGCGAGCGTGACGACATACCATTCGCGCTCGATCGGGTTGCCGGGAAACGGCAGTTGCCCGAGCAGCCCGGTGCGCAGTTCGAGCGCACACGCGTGCAACGACAGGAACGCAACGCCGAGGCCCGCTTCGGCCATCTGCTTGATCGCCTCGTTGCTCGACAGTTCGGAGCCCACATGAAAGCGGTAGCCCGCGTTCTTGAACAGGCTCTCGACGGTCGAGCGCGTACCCGCACCGCGCTCGCGCACGAGCAGGTGCGCGGATTCGAGATCCTTCAGCGCGACGCGCTTGCGCTGCATCAGCGGATGGCCGGGCGCCGCGACGAACACCATCGGATGCTTCGCGAACTCGACCGCGTGCGTGCGCAGCTCCTTCGGCGCGCTGCCCATCACCGCGAGATCGATTTCATGCGTCGCGAGCATGCGAATGATGTCGTCGCGGTTGCCGACCTTGAAATACGTCTTCACGTGCGGACGCGTCGCGGTGAATTTGACCAGCAGCGGCGGGATCAGATATTCGGCCGTCGTGATCGCGCCGATCCGCAGCGTGCCGCCGAGATCGCCCGTCAGCGCGGCCACTTCGTCGCCGGCCTCGCTCCACAGATGCAGGATCTCGCGCGCGTAGCGCGCCACGATCTCGCCGGCCGCGGTCAGCTGCACGCCACGCCCCACCCGCTGCAGCAACGCGGCGCCCACGGCCTCCTCGAGCAGGCGAACCTGCAGCGACACGGCCGGCTGCGTCAGGTTCAGCTCCTCCGCCGCGCGCGACACGCTGCCGAGCCGCGCGATCATGTCCAGCGCCTTCAACTGCTTGAACGTCGCGGTCTTTCCTATAAGTGAATACATATGAGTCGCTTATAAACATTAAATTGTTCGACTGGGTACGAAACTATATCGTCGGTTCTTGAGCAATGTCATCCGAATCGTCATTCAGCGGGAGCCCAACATGGACAACATCACGCCCACCCTTGCAACGGAACGCGCACCGCGTGTGCCGCGCATCGTGATCGTCGGCGGCGGCGCCGGCGGCCTGCAGCTCGCGACACGCCTCGGCGATACGGTCGGACGCCGCGGACAGGCCGACGTCGTGCTCGTCGACCGCTATCCGACGCACTTCTGGAAGCCGCTCTTGCATGAAGCCGCATCGGGCCATCGCGATCCGGCCTCCCACACGATCGAATACGCGGCGCAGGCGAAGCGCCACGGCTTCCGCTTCGTGCAAGGCGCGCTGCAGCGGGTCGATCGCGCGGCGCGCACGGCGACGATCGAAGCGGTGCAAGATGCAGACGGCACGGAAATACTGCCGCAGCGCACGCTCGACTATGACGATCTCGTGCTGGCGGTCGGCAGCGTGACGAACTTCTTCAACGTGCCGGGCGCCGAGCGTCATGCGCTGCCGCTCGAAAACCTCGACCACGCCGAGGACTTCCGCCGCAAGTTCCTCGCCGCCTGCACGAAGGCGAATCACGTTGCCGAGCAGCAGCCCGCGCGACGCGCGGCACCGATCTGCATCAACGTGATCGGCGCCGGTGCGACGGGCGTCGAGCTGGCCGCCGCGCTACGCCACGCGATCCAGCAACTGACCACGTATCGTTTCAAGGCGCTGGTGTCCGCGCGCGACGTCCACATCCGGCTGATCGAAGGCGGCCCGCGCATCCTGCCGGCACTCGACGAACGGCTGTCCGGCAGGATGCACGCGCAGCTGCGTGCGCTGAACGTCGACGTGCTGACCGATACGCGTGTGGCGGAAGTCGGCGCGGACGCCGTGACGACCGCGACCGGCGAACGACTCGCGAGCGACATCACGATCTGGGCAGCCGGCGTCGCGGGCCCCGCGATGCTGCGAGACATCGGCGACATCGCGCTCAACCGGTCGAACCAGGTGATCGTGACCGACACGCTGCAGACGCCCGACGATCCGCACGTGTATGCGTTCGGCGACTGCGCGGCGTGCCCGTCGACCGGTGCAAGCGGGTTCCTGCCGCCGCGTGCGCAGGTCGCGCACCAGCAGGCCGTGTATCTGGTCAACGCATTCGCGCGCCGCATCGCCGGCAAGCCGGTGGCCGGCTTCACGTTTCACGACGCGGGCACCGTCGTGTCGCTAGGGCATGCGGGCGCCGTGTATCAGGCGGACATCGGCGTGCGCTCGCGCTCGCTGATCGTCGACGGACTCGCGGCGATCGGGCTGTACAAGTTCCTGTATCGCAAGCACCTGTTCAGCGTGGTCGGCATGAAGCGCGCGCTGTTCCAGTCGCTGAGCCATTGGCTGCAAAGCCGCAACCAGCCGTCGATCAAGCTGCATTGATCGCTCCGGTTCGCTTCCAGCATCGCAACGCGGCATATCGGGCGGGCATCGCTCGATATGCCGTTTTTTTATATGCATATACTCGATGCGTTCACAATGCGCGCCACGCTGGTGCATCACGTTGAACGACGTCGACACGACGCCATTCATGCGGGACATGCCGCGCGACACGCATCCCCCGCCCGCTCTGGCTCGCCGCCTCATTCATTAGTCGAATCGTATGAGTCGGATAAAAATATTAATTGGTCGCGTTTTCCGGAACGACGCTAAGGTGTGTGGCATTCCCGTCGGCGAACGGATCATCACGTTTCTGAAAAGGAATCACCGTGGTCATCGAAGCCATCGTCACCCGTCTCGACGCAGCCTTCGCGCAGATCGAAGCCACCCCGGATTCGCGCGAATCGCGCCATCAGCGCGATGCAATCATCCAGTGGCTCGACCGCGCGTCGGAAGAGGGCTATCGGCTCGGTCTCGTCACGACGCTGCCGGCCGCGCGGCTCAACGACATGTTCGAAGGCCAGTTCGGCCGCGCGAACCTCGACCGCTTCTCGGTCGTCGTCACGGATACGAATCAACAGGACGCCGGATCGAATCGGCATCCGTTCGATGTCGCGCTGCAAGCGCGCGGTCGGGATCGCGAGCAGCGAACCGGAACGCCGTGAAGCCGAGCATTTCGGGCTGTCGCGCTGCGTGAACATCACCGATACGGTGCGCTCGATCGCATCCGCCGGGCTGCACTGAACGTCGGCACACGGGCCGGCCACGGCCGGCCGTCGACATAGATCCGGCGGCAATCCGACGATTGCCCGACCGCACCCTGACATTCTGCTGTCAAAGTCGCTTGCAACACTTCCGGGCTCGACCACATTCCCCCGGAGGCGGGACGACGCACAAGCGCTTCGTCCCGTCCGTTGCCCGCCACGATGACACGCCCGCCCCGCACCGCCGCCACCCTCGCGATTACCTGCCTGTTGCTCGCCGCTTGCGGCGGTGAAGATTCGACACCGCCCGCCGCGTCGGCCGGCAACAACGGCACGGCGCCCGAACCGCAGCCGCAGCCCACGCCGCCCCCGGCACCCGCGACCTACTACCAGACGAAGACGCCGTACCGCCCGCAGCAGGATGCCGCGACGTATGAAGCGCCGCCGGCCGGCTACGCGCCCGTCTATACCGAACTCGTCGCCCGTCACGGCTCGCGCGGGCTGTCGGGCTTCAAATACGACGGCGCGATCTATGCGATGCTGGTCAAGGCCGAGGCCGACGGCGCGCTGACGCCGCTCGGCGTGCAGCTCAAGGCCGACACGTACGCGATGATGAAGGCCAATGCGCTGCTCGGCTATGGCGTGCAGGGCATCTCGACACCCGGGTACGGCAACCTCACGCAAACCGGCATCCGCGAACATCAGCAACTCGCCGCGCGTCTCGCGCAGCGGCTGCCCGCGCTGTTCGCCACGGGCAACCGGCAGGTGGTCGTCGTCAACTCGGGCCAGGATCGCGCGGTCGACAGCTCGACGTATTTCTCGGCGGCGCTGGTTGCCGCGCAGCCGGCACTCGCGCCGGCCATCACGCTGCCGGCCGCGCCCGCCGGCTATCCGGCGAGCGTACCGGTCGCGCAACCGGCCGGCACCAACCGCTTCCTGCTGTATTTCCATTCGCTGAAGCCGGCCACCGATCTCGTGACCGACACGAGCGATCCGTACTACGCGACCTATCAGGCGAGCCAGGCGTACCAGACCTATGCAAACGACGCGACGGTGGCCGCGAAGCTGAAGGCGATCAAGGCCGCGCCACAGGCGGCCGACGTCGCGCAAACGGTGCTGTCCGCGCTCGTGTCGCCGACCTTCATCGCCAAGCTCGGCGCCGACGGCTACACGTTCTCGAACACCGGCACCTATGCGTTCACGTCGACGGACGGCAAGTTCACCAACACGCTGAAAGGCGACGGCAAGACGAAGATCGCGACCGCCGTCGATGCGGTGAACGTGCTGTACAACCTGCTGCAGGTCGCGCCGGCGATGACCGCGGAAACCGGCGGCGTCACGATGGAGAAGTACATCGGTGCCGAGCAGGCGCGGTACCTCGCGTATCTGCAGGATGCCGAGGACTACTACCAGAAGGGGCCCGGCATCCAGGAAGCCAACCCGGTGACCTACCGGATGGCAAAGGTGCTGCAGGACGATTTCTTCGGCGAAGTCGACGCGATCGCGCGCGGCGACCTGACGCACGCCGCGAAGCTGCGCTTCACGCACGCGGAGATCGTGATTCCGTTCGCGTCGATCATGAACCTGAAGAACGTGTTCGTGCCGACGCCGCAGGCGCAGACGTATACGTATGCGAACAACCCGTGGCGCGGCGACCAGGTGTCGCCGATGGCCGCGAACATGCAGTGGGATGTCTATCGCAACGGGTCGCGGCTCATCGTGAAGATGCTGTACAACGAACGCGAAACCGATTTCCAGGCCGCGTGCGACGGCGCGAAGATCGCGGCGGGCAGCCACTTCTACGACTACGCGGGGCTCAAGCGGTGTTACGGGTATCAGTGATCTGACGCGTGAGGCTTTCGCGCCGCAAGCACACCTTGAAACCCGGACGGCGCAGACCGTCCGGACTTCGTCATGGGCTCCACGCCCGCTAGACTTTGCGCACGCCGTTCTGAAGCAGAACTTGATGAAGGAATGCCACTTGTCCGTCGTTCAGCACGCGCGTCGGTACCACGCGGAACATCACCGATGATTGATACAGCAGGATCATTTGACGATCCTCGCTCCAGTGAATGAGATCCGCATACTGAATTTCGTCGCGCGAAGTCGGCGTTTCCACAATGAACCGGTCGCTTTGGAAAATGACCGTATAAACCTGATGAAGCGTCTTTTGCTGGTCGTAAATCTTGCGACCTGCGCGCGGCAGTATCAGATGATTCAGGATGGGCACGCCGATCGCGACGACAGCCGCGATTCCCGCGGCCATCCAGACATAGCGCCATTCCGGAAAATGTCCGCTCGCTACCCGAACGCCGCCGACGAGCAGGACGACGTACGCGATCGTACCGATCGCAAATGACTTGAGCAGGTATTTCGGGTTGTACCTGCGCCAAAGATGCAGGCGGTATGCATGGACGAGGTCATCCGCGGTTATTTGGAAAACGACTTCGGTATCGCTCATGGGGGCTCGGAACGCTCTCTGGTTCTTGTAATTACTCTTGGCGCTTCACCGCGAGCACCACGCTCCGGCGGGTTGGCAGTGCGCGCACACGGTGACGGCAAACGAAGCCGCGTGATATCGCTGATCGCCGGCCAATCGATGCACAGCGACAATATACATGCGCGGAACGACACCCGTGTGGTGAACCGCCGCGGCAGTGGTGCGACCGGCAGTCGGAGCGCAGGCAGCGTCGCACGCGGCCAAGCGGCCGGTTCGGGAACATGACACGCGTCTCGCGCCGACGAACTCACGCCGGCTCGCATGGTCGAACGAACATCGTCGGAGAGCCCTCATGAAACGCGTCGCCCTTGCCGCTGCCCTGACCCTGTTTACCGCCGTCAGCCTGCCCGTGCCGGCATTCGCCGGCGCTTCCTCCGGGGCCGCCGCGCCGGTTCAGGCTCAGGCGGCATACGCGAAAAATTGCGTGCCGTCGCGGGAGGCCGCGCAAGGCGCCCGCGCCCCCTCCAGCGCGCCGCCGATCCGCGTCTGCGTGGGCGATTCCGACACACACCTGAATCTGCCGTGGTTCGTGACCGATATCCTCACCGCGGTGGACACGCACCAATCGCCCGACGGCCTGCTCCACAAGATGCGCAACGATTTCTGACTCGCCGCCGGCACCGCCTCGTTCACGGCTCGTCGGGGCGCTTCAGCACCTGGATGAAGGCGCCGACGATGCCGGCCCACATCGCGGGGTCGGCGATGCGCTCCAGCAGCCCCCGCAATTCCCGTCGTTCTCCTTCCGACAACACGCCGTGCGCGCCGCGAATGCTGTCGTAATGCGGCGTACCGCACGACGCAAGCGCCCGATCGAGCGAATAGTCGCGGGCGGCGCCGTCCACCGAGATCCGAATCCACAGCGAACCGCCGTCCGCCACGGCGGCGCCATCGGTCACGATGACCGTGGGTGCGCCATTTTCTTCCATCACAACGCTCCGGTTTTGACACGCGGGCGGCAGTCTGCCGACAACGGCGTCACATGAAAATGTTTCTCTCCGAGACACAATCACGAAACCTCATCAATATTTAGACAACAATATTTCGCAATAGCGCGCCGCGTCTTATACTGGCCGCGCACCATCCTCGTGCCAAGAGACGGTGTCTTTTGTCCCGGCTGCACACACTGTGCGGCCGGGGCTTTTTTCGGTACGCTGCGTCGATATACACGCGCAATGCGCACACGTTATTGAGAAATGCTGCCAGATAAATGGCCGATCGCGACGGGCTCGGGCCAATGCCCGGCGCGACGGCCGAATCGATAGGCGTCCGAAACCGGCGCGCGAGCCGCATGGCCCGAATCAGGCATGCGGCATGCGCGCCGTCGGCGCATCGACCGGTTCGACTTGCCAATCCATGCGTATAACACCAAAGGCAATCGCGGGACCACGGGCGCGCGCGCCGGGCTCGACGCCCCTTTTCCACCGCAGCGGCGCGCGGCCGCGCGCCATCCTTTTCGCCGCCGCGATCATCTGCGTCCTCGTGCCCGCGGTCGCGATCGTGCTGGCCGACCGCTACGCACGCGAAGCCGTCACCACGCACGAGCGCGTCGCGGCAAACGACATCGTGGCTTCCGTGGACCGCATCCTGGACGGCGTGCGCCTTCGACACGCGGACGAGCTGACCGCACTCGTCGGGCGGCCCTGCACGACGGTGTTCCGGACGCTGGCCGAAGTGGGCACTCGCCTGCGCTATCTGCGTGCGGTCGGGCTGGTGAACGACGGTCGCCTGATGTGCTCGTCGGCACTCGGTTCGATCGACCTGCCGCTCGACGCGTATGCACGCGAGCCCGCCCCTGGCGCGATGACCGTCACGCTGCTGCGCCAGACGCCGTTCCAGCGTGGCATTCCGGTGCTGTCCGTATTCCGCGCCACCGCGCGCGGGGCGGGCGTCCTGTATGTGATCGAAGGCGACTACGTGGCCGACGCGCTCGCCCACGGCACCAGTAACGAAGCGGAAACGGCCACGCTGTCGATCGCGGGTTCGGGCCGCCTCGATCAACACGGGAAATTCACGCCGGAAACGGACGCACGCCCTGCGGGCGGCAGCACGATCGCGTCGCAGCGTTGGCCGTTCACGGTGTCGGCCGTCGCATCGGCGCGCTATGCGTCACAGGTCCGGCGCCACTACCGGCTGATCTGCGCGACGATCGTGGTGCTGGCCGATAGCCTCGTGATGGCTGCCTACCTGCTCGCGATGGCGCCGCGACGGCTATTGCTGAAGGCCGTGCGCCATGCGCTCAGGCGCAATGAGTTCCATGTCGTGTACCAGCCGATCGTCGACGTGCAGACGCGCAGGACGGTCGGCGTCGAAGCGCTGCTGCGCTGGCACCATCCGAAGTGGGGGCCCATCGGCCCGGCCGTATTCATCCCGCAGGTGGAATCGAGCACGCTGCTGCCGAAGGTCACCGAATTCGTGCTGCGCACGGCGGTGTCCGAACTGACCGCGCTGACACCGTCCGCGCCGCTGCGCATCGCCGTGAACATTGCACCGCGGGACCTCGAGCGTACGCAGTTCGTGGCCGTCGCCGAGCAAGCGATCCGTGCGCTACCGCCAGGCTTCACGCTGGTGCTCGAAGTCACCGAGCGCATCCTGCTCGAGAAGAACGCACGCACTACCGAGATCTTCCACGCGCTGCGATCCAAAGGCGCCAAGTTCGCGATCGACGATTTCGGTACGCATCACAGCAATCTCGACATGCTGTCGCGCTTTCCGTTCGACTACGTGAAGATCGATCGCCAGTTCGTTTCGCAGCTGGATACCGGCAGCGCGAAGCTGATCGAGGGGATCGCGGCCGTCGCGCATCACTACGGCCTGAAGATCATCGCGGAAGGCGTGGAGACCGAGGCCCAGCATCGCGCGCTGCATGCGGTCGGGATCCAGTACGCGCAGGGCTACCTGTATCAGCGACCCATGCGCGCGGAGAACCTGACGCGCGATTTCGCCGCGGCGACGGTGTAGCGGCGCCGCCGACGGCGACTACTGCGCGCCGTATTGACCGCCGAGGTGCACGCGGCCCTCTTCGATCCATCCTTCGAAGTCGTCGCCAGTCTTGCCGTTCACGTACATGATGTTGTACCAGTGCCCGTGCGACTTGTAGACGGTCACCGAATCGCCGGGGACGATGAAGGTCCGCTTCGTGATGCACTGCGCGTCGGGCGCCGAATGGAAATACGCGCGCCCCGTGCCGATGACCGTGCCGAACGCCGGCGGCCGGAAGTTGTCGTCCGGGCCGCTCGTGGCCGCGTCGAGCTTCCCGCAATCGACCGCGCTCTTCGCGTGCGCGCCGTTCGCGCCCAGGCTCACGCCGAGCACCAGTATCGCGATGCCCATGCGCATCGTCATTTTCGTCTTCATCGTTCGCCCTCTACGCCTTATCGTTTTTTCGGTTTGCCGGTTCGCGGCCGGCACACGCTCGATCCTGCGCGGCCGTGGTCGCTTCGACTCGTCGCTTCGATGCCGGCCGCTTCCGGATGATACGACTACCATCGAAACGCATAAAAACGGACCACCGTTCCGAATCATGTCCTATAGTCAGTCAGCAGACATCATTCGACAACGGGACGCATCGACGTCCACGGAGGAGACGTGAAGCTGAAACAGGCCATCGACCGCATTCCCGGAGGGCTCATGCTGGTCCCGATGCTGCTGGGCGCATGCGTGCATACGTTCGCACCGAATGCCGGGAAGTACTTCGGCTCGTTCACCAACGGCCTCATCGCGGGCACGGTGCCGATCCTCGCCGTGTGGTTCTTCTGCATGGGCGCGACGATCGACCTGCGCGCGACGGGCGTCGTGCTGCGCAAGTCGGGCACGCTGCTCGCGACGAAGATCGTGGTCGCGTGGCTCGCGACGGTGATCGCCGCGCGGTTCATCCCCGACGACGGCATCCGCACGGGCCTGCTCGCGGGCCTGTCGCTACTGGCGATCACGACGTCGATGGACATGACCAACGGCGGCCTCTATGCGGCCGTGATGCAGCAGTACGGCACCAAGGAAGAAGCCGGCGCGTTCGTGTTGATGTCGATCGAATCGGGGCCGCTCGTCAGCATGCTGATTCTCGGCGCGGCCGGCGTCGCGGTGTTCGAGACGCGGCTTTTCGTCGGCGCGGTGTTGCCGTTCCTGATCGGCTTCACGCTCGGCAATCTCGACGTGGCGTTGCGCGAATTGTTCGGGCGCTGCGTCCATCCGCTGATTCCGTTCTTCGGCTTCGCGCTGGGCAACGGCATCGATCTCAACGTGATCGCGAAGAGCGGGCTGCCGGGCATCGCGCTCGGGCTCGCGGTGATCGTCGTGACGGGCGTGCCGCTGATTCTTGCCGACAAGTTTCTGGGCGGCGGCAATGGCACGGCGGGGCTGGCCGCGTCGTCGACGGCCGGCGCCGCGGTCGCGAACCCGGCGATCATCGGCGAGATGATTCCGAAGTTCAAACCGATGGTGCCGGCGGCAACGGCGATCGTCGCGACCGCGTGCCTCGTGACGGCGATTCTCGTGCCGATTCTGACGGCGATGTGGGCGAAACGGGCGGCCAAGGCATCAGGGATGCCGGTGGGGGTCGCGGCGCGGGCGGCGCATGGCGGGGCGATCGAGCATGAGGGGCATGTTTGAGGGGGGAGGGTGGTTCGGGTGCGGCCTCAGGCACCGAACATCCGGGCGTCCGCCGGCCATGACGTTGCAAACGCTCACCTTGATGTAGGCTCAAGAATCCGGCCCACGTCTCCCAAGCCGACGTTTTCCGGAGTGCCTTCCATGCCCACTTCCGTCCTGCTGCGTACCCACCATTCGCCCCCCTATCCAGGGCAGCATCGTGACGCTCGACCATGATGTGCCGCGCACCGCCAAGTCGCATCCCGTCGTCATCGAATTCCCGGATGGCGACGGCGCCACCGCGACACTGTCCCACGTCGGTGACGATGCCCTCGACTCGCGATAGAGGAATACGTCACGCAGAAGCGCCACGCAATCGTCATGCGCCACTGGTTGCCGGGGCCGATCGATGCGGCCCGCACGGGATGGCGCATCACGCGCCGCCTTTCCTGCCACCTGATGCCATCGGCCCGACGCCGGCGCAAACCGCGTCCAGGCGCTAAA
>NZ_JBYQCG010000113.1:16162-45511 GCF_057837105.1 Burkholderia sp. APQ4-4ca
GCCCACTTCCGTCCTGCTGCGTACCCACCATTCGCCCCCCTATCCAGGGCAGCATCGTGACGATCGACCATGATGTGCCGCGCACCGCCAAGTCGCATCCCGTCGTCATCGAATTCCCGGATGGCGACGGCGCCACCGCGACACTGTCCCACGTCGGTGACGATGCCCTCGACTCGCGATAGAGGAATACGTCACGCAGAAGCGCCACGCAATCGTCATGCGCCACTGGTTGCCGGGGCCGATCGATGCGGCCCGCACGGGATGGCGCATCACGCGCCGCCTTTCCTGCCACCTGATGCCATCGGCCCGACGCCGGCGCAAACCGCGTCCAGGCGCTAAAATCCGCCGCCTGGGCATCCACCACGAGCAAGCGTTTTGACGGCGTTCGAGCAGGGCTTCATCCTTACCCGCCACTGGCGGGACACCGCATCCGGCATCGAGATCGAGTTCTGGCTGGCAACCGAACACGGTCCGCGCCGCGTGCGGTTGCGCCCGCAGGAAGCGGTCGCGTTCATCCCGGCCGAACAGCAGGCGCTTGCCGAACGGACGCTGGCCGACGAGCGCGAAGCCGAGTTGCGCCCGCTCGCGCTGCGCGACTTCCGGCAGCGCCCGGTCGTCGGCCTCTATTGCAAGCGCTACCGCCATCTGTCCGGGCTCCAGAAGCGGCTCGCCGCCGCCGGTGTCGACGTCTACGAAGCCGACGTGCAGCCGCCCGACCGCTACGCGATGGAGCGCTTCATCACCGCATGCGTTCAGTTTCGCGGCCAGCCCGGCCGCGACGGCACGCTCACCGGCGGCGAGCTGAAGCCCGCAACCGGTTACCGCCCGACGCTGCGCTGCGTGTCGCTCGACGTCGAAACCAGCGTCCACGGCGAGCTGTACTCGATCGCGCTCGAAGGCTGCGGACAACGTCAGGTCTACATGCTCGGCCCGCCGAACGGCGACGCAAGCGGCAGCGCAGCTCCCCTTGACTTCAACCTCGACTATTGCGACAGCCGCGCCGCCATGCTCGCGCGGCTCAACGACTGGTTCGACGCGCACGACCCCGACGCGGTGATCGGCTGGAACCTCGTGCAGTTCGACCTGCGCATCCTGCACGCGCACGCGGAGCAATATGGCGTGCCGCTGAAGCTCGGGCGCGGCGGCAGCGTGCTCGACTGGCGCGCGCACGGCCAGCAGCCCGATCACTTCTTCGCGGGCGCGGCCGGCCGGCTGATCCTCGACGGCATCGACATGCTGAAATCCGCGACGTGGACCTTCCCGTCGTTCAGCCTCGAATACGTGTCGCAATCGCTGCTCGGCGAAGGCAAGTCGATCGACAACCCGTACCAGCGGATGGACGAGATCCAGCGCCGCTTCGATCATGACAAGCCCGCGCTCGCGCGCTACAACCTGAAGGACTGCGAACTCGTCACGCGCATCTTCGACAAGGCCGACCTGCTCTCCTTCGCGCTCGAACGCGCAAGCGTCACGGGCCTCGCGGCCGATCGCACCGGCGGCTCGGTCGCGGCGTTCACGCACCTGTACCTGCCGCGCATGCACCGGCTCGGCTACGTCGCGCCGAACCTCGGCGACGTGACAGGGCAGAACAGCCCCGGCGGCTTCGTGATGGATTCGCGCCCCGGGCTGTACGACTCAGTGCTCGTGTTCGACTACAAGAGCCTCTATCCGTCGATCATCCGCACGTTCCTGATCGATCCGGTCGGCCTGATCGAGGGGCTCGCGCAGCCCGCCGACGACGCATCGGTGCCCGGCTTTCTCGGCGCGCGTTTCTCGCGCACCGCGCACTGCCTGCCCGAGATCGTGCGCCGCGTGTGGGAAGGCCGCGACGACGCGAAGCGGCAGCGCAACGCGCCGCTGTCGCAGGCGCTGAAGATCATCATGAATTCGTTCTACGGCGTGCTCGGCTCGACGGGCTGCCGCTTCTTCGACCCGCGCCTCGCGTCGTCGATCACGATGCGCGGCCACGAAATCATGCACCGCACGCGCCAACTGATCGAAGCTCAGGGTTACGAAGTGATTTACGGCGATACCGATTCGACGTTCGTTTGGCTCGGCCATGCGCATGACGACGACGAAGCCGGCGCCATGGGTCGCGCGCTCGTCGAACACGTGAATCGCTGGTGGCAAGCCCATCTGCGCGAGCAGTTCGGGCTCGACAGCGCGCTGGAGCTGCAATACGAGCGGCATTACCGCCGCTTCCTGATGCCGACCGTGCGCGGCGCGGAAGAAGGCAGCAAGAAGCGCTATGCGGGCCTCGCGGCGACGGCCGACGGCGGCGAGGATCTCGTGTTCAAGGGGCTCGAAACGGTACGCACCGACTGGACGCCGCTCGCCCAGCAGTTCCAGCGCGAGTTGTACCGGCGCGTGTTCAGGCGCGAGCCGCACCAGGATTTCATTCGCGACTACGTGCGTCGCACGCTGGCCGGCGAATTCGACGATCAGCTCGTCTACCGCAAGCGCGTGCGCCGGCCGCTGCGCGAATACGAACGCAACGTGCCGCCGCACGTGCGCGCGGCGCGGATCGCCGACGACTTCAATCACGCGCAGGGCCGGCCGCTGCAGTATCAGCGCGGCGGCTGGATCAGCTACGTGATGACGACGGCCGGCCCCGAGCCGCTGGAGACGATGCGCTCACCGATCGACTACGCGTTCTACCTGAGCCGTCAGCTTCAGCCCGTCGCCGATGCGATCCTGCCGTTCCTGCGCGACGATTTCGAACGCGTGATCTCCGGGCAAGGGCAGCTGTTCGGCGACTGACGGACCCCACTCCGGGGGGCCCGGTTGCGCGTGCAACCGATTTCCTTCTAGCAGCGCGTCTCCCCTTGTTTCGCGATCGATCCATAGCAACATCGATCGGCATTCGTACACGCCCGCCCGCCGCACGATAAGCAACACCCATTTCCCCGGCCTGACATCGGACTCGGACACCGCACGCTTCCGGTTGCCGTCTCTCTCCGCGTCCCGCGCATCAGGAGTGGTCAATGCGGGTAGCGCCGTCGCAGCACGTGGCGATGCACGATCCCAGCTGCATGCGCCCTTGCGCGCGCTCTCGCATTCTGGAACACAGCCCGCCAGGAATCGCCGTTTATCCGGTCGTTCAGGTTCCTAAATTCCGCGCCGCCCCGCAGGCATCCGGCTAAAATACCGGCCTGCCGCGCGTCCTGCCGCGGCCGGAGGACACTCATCATGACCGCACGTCGCGGTGCCGCGGTCGCCATCGCACCCGGCCACGAGACAGCCAGCCTGTCGAAAGCCCAGCAAACGTTCAATACGCTCGTCAAGCAGATCGAAAAGCGCCGCGAGCGGCTCGGCGCGTGGGACGCCGTGATGCCGGCGTTCCAGAAGAAGTTCGTCGACGGCCTGCTGCCGCTCGAACAGGCGTCGACGGTGTTGCGAATCCAGTTGCTCAACCTGCTCGACGACGCGTTCCTGCAGAAAGGTCTGAGCAAGGCCGAACAACGCACGCTGTCCGCGCTGATCGCCGACATGGCGCGCGACTTGCTCGACGTCAGCGACGACGCGACGTTGAAAATCATCTACAACCGGCACTGCCTGTCCGATGACAACGACCGCGCAGCGACCGCCCCCGCACGGACGAAGCCGGAACCGGAAACAGATCCCGCACCCGCCGCCGAACCGGCGGACGATCTCGACGCGCTGTCGCCCGACGAACTCGCCGCGCGCATGCAGGCCGAACTCGACGAACAGTTCAAGCGCGACATGGCCGCCCACGAGGCCCGCGAAGCACAGCGCGCGAAGCGCAAGAAGGCGCCCCGGCAATCGGCCGCGCAGGCGCGACGCGAAGCCGAGCAGGCCGAATCGAGCAAGTCGCTTCGCGACGTCTATCGCAAGCTCGCCAGCGCGCTGCATCCCGATCGCGAAACCGATCCCGAGGAACAGGCGCGCAAGACCGTGCTGATGCAACGCGTCAACCACGCGTATGCGAAAGGCAACCTCCTGCACCTGCTGGAGCTGCAACTGGAGATCGAACAGATCGACCGGCGCGCGATCGACGGCCTGAGCGAGGCGCGGCTGACGCACTACAACGGCATCCTGGAGGAACAGCTCCGCGAGCTCGGCCGGGAGATCGTGCACGTCGAGAACGATTTCAGGCGAACGTACGGCATCGCGTCGTCGACCAAGATCGCGCCCGATACGGTGATGCGCATGCTGACGCGGGACATTGCCGGCATGCAGCGCAGCAACCACGATCTGACCGTCGCACTGCGCGAGTTCGACGATCCGGACAAGGTCCGGGACTGGCTGAAGGACCTGAAGCGCCGGCCCGCCGCATCCCGCTTCGACGACGAGCCGTTCTGACGAAACGGCGGCACGCACGTACGCGCCGCCGCCGTGCCCGTTCACACGGCGCGCATCACGCGCGGTGCCGCGAGGCCGGCCCCGCTTCGCCGGTCAGGTTGAACACGCGGTCGATCCGCGCGAGAAACGTCGAGAACGTGAAATCCGACCACTGCCGCGGGCGGGCAGCTCGCGCTCGGCCGCCAATACAACGTGCCGTTCGAGAGGGTGTCGCTGACCTACGGCTCGAACCCGTGGGCCGGCCCGCAGGCCCCATCCTTCAACCTGTTCAAGCCCGAACAGACGATGCTCGCGCCCGCGCGCACCCGCAACATGATCCAGCGCTGAACGGAGCACGCGCAGACAGAGGGCGGCGCAGCGCGCGGGAATGCCGACGGCCTTGCGTCCACGCCGGCGGATATCGACGCTGCGTGACGTGACACGCATGCAGTGACGCGGCTGCATCGCGCCGCGCCTGGCGTCGTTACGCGAGCTTGTGTACGTCGGTATCGACTTCCGCATGCAGCAACAGCACCGCGTCGCGCTTTTCCAGCAGATGCCGCCGCAGGATCGCCGCAAGCGCCTTGCCGTCGCGCGCGTCGAGCGCCTTGATCATCTCCTCGTGGTCGTGCACCGCGCGATCCCACTTCTCGACGTGCTGGTTCGAACGGAACCGCATCGACATGAGCCGCCGGTTGATCGACTGGTACGTCGCGCGCAGCGCCGAGTTGCGCGCGGCCTCGTTGATGCGGTCGTGGATTTCCTGGTTTCGGCTGTAGTAGCCGGGCAGGTCGTTCTGCATCCGGCACGCGAGCATCGAGTAATGCAGCGCCTTGATCTCGGCGAGTTCGGCCGGCGTGATGCGCTCGCACGCCAGTTCGCCTGAAAACGCCTCCAGCCCCGACATCAGTTCGAACGTCTCGCGGATCTCCGATTCCGTCATCCGGTACACGCTCGCGCCGCGGTTCGGCGACAGCACCAGCAGCCCCTCGGCCGCCAGCACCTTGAACGCCTCGCGCAGCGGCGTGCGCGAGATGCCGAGCGTCTCGCACAGCTCGCGCTCGTTCAGCCGCATGCCAGGCGTCAGCACGCCCTCGACGATGAACTTGCGCAAATGCTCGACAACCGTGTCGTGCAACCGTTGCCGCTCCAGTTTCGGCAGTGCCGGCGCGCCGCCGGCATGCTCCAGATCATTCAAATCTTGCATGCAAAGTCCTTCCTTCTTGCTTCCCGCGATTCTACTGCAAGTGGCCCGACCCGAATATCGCATGGCTAATATCGGGTAAACACCGGCATCTTCGGCGAAATCAACGCTTGGTTCCGTCGGGATCGCTCTGCTAAAGTATTTTGCATGCAAAATTCAAAATACAACCACGGAGATAGATTGACCATGCTGCAACTCGACTTCCACCCGTCCGGCCGCCACTTTCTGCAGATTCCGGGGCCGAGCCCGGTGCCGGACCGCATCCTGCGGGCGATGAGCTATCCGACCATCGATCACCGCGGCCCCGAATTCGGCGCGCTCGGCCTGAAGGTGCTGGCCGGCATCAAGCAGATCTTCAAGACCACGCAGCCGGTGGTCATCTATCCGGCGTCGGGCACCGGCGCGTGGGAAGCCGCGCTGACCAACACGCTGAGCGCGGGCGACACGGTGCTGATGTACGAGACCGGCCACTTCGCGACGCTGTGGAAGAAGATGGCCGAGGCGCTCGGCCTGAAGCCCGAGTTCCTCGGCCTGCCGGGCATCGAAGGCTGGCGCCGCGGCGTGCAGCCGGACCTGGTCGAAGCGCGCCTGCGCGCCGATACCGCGCACGTCATCAAGGCCGTGTGCGTGGTGCACAACGAGACGTCCACCGGCGTCACGTCCGACATCGCGGCCGTGCGCCGCGCGATCGACGCGGCCGGCCACCCGGCGCTGCTGATGGTCGACACGATCTCGGGGCTCGCGTCCGCCGACTACCGCCATGACGAATGGGGCGTCGACGTGACGGTGTCGGGTTCGCAGAAAGGGCTGATGCTGCCGCCGGGCATCAGCTTCAACGCGGTGTCGGCCAAGGCGCTCGCGGCGAGCGAGCACGCCACGCTGCCGCGCGCGTTCTGGGGCTGGCACGAGATCATCGACGCAAACCGGAACGGCTACTGGCCGTACACGCCGAACACCAACCTGCTGTACGGGCTCGCCGAAGCGCTCGACATGATCCTCGGCGAAGGGCTCGACAACGTGTTCGCGCGCCACCAGCGGCTCGCCGAGGCGACGCGCCGCGCGGTGCGCGCGTGGGGCCTCGAGATCCAGTGCGCGGATCCGGCCGTCTACAGCCCGGTGCTGACCGGCGTGATGATGCCCGACGGCGTCGACGCGGACGCCGTGCGCAAGCTGATTTACGAACGCTTCGACATGTCGCTCGGGCAGGCGCTCGGCAAGATGCGCGGCCGGATGTTCCGCATCGGCCATCTCGGCGACTGCAACGACCTCACGCTGATGGCGACGCTCGCCGGCTGCGAGATGGGGCTGAAGCTCGCCGGCGTGCCGGTTGCCGCGAGCGGCGTCGTCGCGGCGATGGACGCGCTCGGATCGCACACCCACACGCCCGCGCTGCGCGCGGCGGCCTGACCACGGGTGCCCGCGGCGCATCGCGGGCGCTCCGCTCGTTCCCCTTTGCGGCCCCGCACGACGCGCGGCCGCGCTGCATCGGCACGCAACCGGCCCCAGAGCCGGCGCCGCGGCAGCGGCAAGCCAGACAACATCAAGGAGACGCACCATGAAGCTGTTCCGGGCGACCAGCATCGTGCTGGTGATGCTATGCGTGATGTACTTCATCACGTACCTCGATCGCGTGAACGTGAGCACGGCGGCGGCCGGGTTCGGCCGGGAATTCGGGCTGAACAGGACGGAAATCGGCCTGGTGTTTTCCGCGTTCGCGTATCCGTACCTCGTGTTCCAGATCATCGGCGGCTGGGTCAGCGACCGCTTCGGCGCGCGCCGCACGCTGCTCGCGTGCGGGCTGCTGTGGGCCGTCGCGACGCTGCTCACCGGGATGGCCGGCGGCCTCGCATCGCTGCTCGCCGCACGGCTGCTGCTCGGGCTCGGCGAAGGCGCGACGTTCCCGGCGGCCACGTCGGCGATGGCGCGCTGGGTGCCGCGCGAGAAACGCGGCTTCGCGCAGGGCATCACGCATGCGTTCTCGCGGGTCGGCAACGCGGTCGCGCCGGCCGCCGTCGTCGCAGTGATGGCCGTGTACGGATGGCGCGAATCGTTCTACATCTGCGGCGTGATCAGCATCGTATGGGTCGCGGTCTGGGCGCTCGTCTACACCGAACATCCGAAGGATCATCCGCGCATCACGCAGGCCGAACTCGATGCGCTGCCGCCGCCGAAGCAAAAGCCCGCGACCGTGCCGTGGGGGCCGCTGTTTCGCCGGATGATGCCGGTAACGATCGTCTACTTCTGCTACGGCTGGACGCTGTGGCTGTTCCTGAGCTGGATTCCGCAGTACTTCCTGCACAGCTACGACCTCGACCTGAAGAAATCGGCCGTGTTCGCGTCCGCGGTGTTCTTCGCGGGCGTGGTCGGCGACACGCTCGGCGGCCTCGTCACCGATCGCATCTATGCGCGCACCGGCAGCCTCAAGCGCGCGCGCAGCTGGATGGTGTCGGTATGCATGCTGCTCACGTTGCTGTCGCTGTTGCCGCTGCTGTTCACGCATCACCTGTACGTGTCGATGGCGTGCCTCGCGTCCGGCTTCTTCTTCGCCGAGATGACGATCGGCCCGATGTGGGCCGTGCCGATGGACATCGCGCCGGAATACTCGGGCACCGCGAGCGGGATGATGAATTCCGGCTCCGCGCTCGCGGCGATCCTGTCGCCGGTGATCTCCGGCTTCGTGATCGACCGCTTCGGCAACTGGGAGCTGCCGTTCATCGGCAGCATGGTGCTGATGGGCGTCGGCGTGCTGCTCGCGTTCCGCATGCAGCCGGAAAGCCGCTTCGCCGATGCGCCCGCCGAACGCCCGGCCGCCAATCGTTCGCCGGCCTGACGCCAACCGGGCGCTGCCGCCGGCGCCCGCCTTTTCTTCCGCTACCGACGATGACCCAAGCTACCCACGATCTCGCCGCCCGGCTCGTTGCCGGCTGGCACCAAGGCATCGCGTTCGCCGCGCTGCCGCCCGAACTCGTCCCCGCCAGCGCCGACGCCGCGTATGCGGTGCAGGCGCACGTGCTCGCCGCACGCCATGCCGCGATCGGCGCGTGGAAGGTCGGCGCGAAGCAACCCGACGGCCCGATCCAGGGCGCGCCGCTGCCGGACGACTGCCGGCATGCGAGCGGCGTCACGCTGCCGCGCGGCGCGTTCCGGCCGCTCGGGCTCGAACTGGAGACCGCGTTCCGCTTCGGCCGCGACTTCGCCCCGCGCGCCGCCGCGTATGCCGACGACGACGTGTTCGACGGTATCTCGCAGATGGGCGCCGCGATCGAGATCGTCGCGAGCCGCTTCCGCGAATGGCCGGACGTCGCCCCCGCCGCGCAACTCGCCGACCTGCAGAATCACGGCGCGCTCGTGCTCGGCGAGATGACCGGCTATCGCGCGGATTTCCCGTTCGTCGCACCGGCTCCCGCTTTCACGTTCGACGGGCGCGACATCGCCGAGGCCGCGACGGGCGCCAACCCCGCGGGCGATCCGCGCCGCCTGCTGCCGTGGCTCGTGAATCACGCGTCGCGGCACGGGATCGCGCTGCCGGCCGGCACCGTCGTCACGACCGGCTCGTACACGGGAATGTTTTTCCCGCGGACCGCGGGCACGGCCGTCGGCCGCATGCCGGGGCTGCCGCCCGTCAGCGTCACGCTCGCGTGAGCGTCGCCCGTTCCGTTCTCCCCGATACCGACCGCCACCATGACATCCGCCATCACGCCCTCGCTGGTTCGCCCCATCCATCTCGTGCCGTCGCAAGGTGCCGCGCTGTCGCCGCTGTTCGAGCGGCTGCGCACGGCCATGCGCGGCGACGTCCACGCCGATCGCGCGAGCCGCGGCCGCTATGCGACCGACGCGTCGATCTACCAGATCATGCCGCTCGGCGTGGTCGTGCCGCGCGACCAGGACGATCTGCGCGTCGCGCTCGACATCGCGCGCGACCGCCAGATCCCCGTGCTCGCACGCGGCGCCGGTACGAGCCAGTGCGGGCAGACGGTCGGCGAGGCGCTCGTGGTCGACAACAGCAAATGGCTGAACCGGATCGTCGAATTCGATGCGCACGCGCGCACCGTCACCGTCGAACCGGGCATCGTGCTCGACCACCTGAACGCATGGCTGAAGCCGCACGGGCTGTGGTTTCCGGTCGACGTGTCGACCGGCGCGCAATGCACGATCGGCGGGATGGCCGGCAACAACTCGTGCGGATCGCGTTCGATCGAGTACGGCAACATGGTGCACAACGTGCTCGCGATCGACGCGATCCTTGCGGACGGCAGCGAATGCCGGTTCGGATCGCTCGCGCAGCCCGTCACCGACCGCCGCACGCTCGACCTGCTGCACGGCGTCGAACGGATCGCGACACGCGAGCGCGACGAGCTCGCGGAGCGCGTGCCGAAGGTGCTGCGCCGCGTGGCCGGCTACAACCTCGACCTGTTCGACTGCCAGAACCCGCGCGCGTACACCGACGACGGCCACGCGAATCTCGCCCACCTGCTCGTCGGCTCGGAAGGCACGCTCGCGTACAGCCGGCAGATCACGCTGAAGCTCGCGCCGCTGCCCGCGCACAAGACGCTCGGCGTCGTGAACTTCCCGACCTTCTACCAGGCGATGGACACCGCGCAGCACATCGTGAAGCTCGAGCCGGTGGCCGTCGAGCTCGTCGACCGCACGATGATCGACCTGTCGATGGAGAACCCGGCGTTCCGGCCGGTGATCGAGCAGGCGCTGGTCGGACAGCCGCAGGCGATCCTGCTCGTCGAGTTCGCGGGCGAATCGCGCGACGCGCAACTGGCACAACTCGACCGGCTCGCCGAACTGATGGCCGATCTCGGGCTGCCCGGCAGCGTCGTGAAGATGACCGAGGCCGGCGCACAGAAGGCGCTGTGGGACGTGCGCAAGGCCGGGCTGAACATCATGATGAGCATGAAGGGCGACGGCAAGCCGGTGTCGTTCATCGAGGATTGCGCGGTGCCGCTCGAACATCTCGCCGAATACACGCGCCGCCTCACCGACGTGTTCCACAAGCACGAAACCGAAGGCACGTGGTATGCGCATGCCAGCGTCGGCACGCTGCACGTGCGGCCGATCCTCGACATGCGGCGCGACGGCGCGACGCGCATGCGCGCGATCGCCGAGGAAGCGGCGGCGCTCGTGCGCGAGTACAAGGGCGCGTATTCGGGCGAACACGGCGACGGGCTGTGCCGCGGCGAATGGATCGCATGGCAGTACGGCCCGCGCCTGAATGCGGCGTTCGCGGAGATCAAGGCGCTGTTCGATCCCGACAACCGCTTCAACCCCGACAAGATCGTCAATCCGCCGCGCATGGATGCGCGCGAAAACTTCCGCTTCGCGCCCGGCTATGCCGCGCGGCCGCTGCAGCCCGCGCTCGACTGGTCGGCCTGGAACGTCACGCGCAACCCGCTGACCGGCGACGAAACCGCGCCCGGCACGGGTGCCGACGTCACGCACGGGCTCGCGTCGGCGGTCGAGATGTGCAACAACAACGGCCACTGCCGCAAGTTCGACGCGGGCACGATGTGCCCGAGCTACCGCGTGACGCGCGACGAACAGCACGTGACGCGCGGCCGCGCGAACACATTGCGGCTCGCGGTGACGGGGCAACTCGGCGCCGACGGCCTCGCCGGCGACGACGTGAAGGCCGCGCTCGACCTGTGCGTATCGTGCAAGGGCTGCAAGCGCGATTGCCCGACCGGCGTCGACATGGCGCGTTTCAAGATCGAAGCGCGGCACGCATGGAGCCGCAAGCACGGCACGTCCTTGCGCGAACGGCTCGTCGCGTATCTGCCGCGTTACGCACCATGGGCGTCGAGGATGCACGGCGCGATCGCATTCGCGAACGGCGTGCCGATCGTCGCGTCGGCGCTGAAACGATGGATCGGGCTGGCGCCGCAGCGCGCATTGCCGGCGTTTGCGCGGCCGTTTCTGGCGGATGCGGCGACGCATGCGGGTGCCGGCACGTCGCCCCGTGAAGTGCTGCTCTTCGTCGATACGTTCAGCAACTACCAGGAACCGGACAACGCACGCGCCGCGCAAGCGGTGCTCGAAGCGGCCGGCTACACCGTGCACTTCAACGTGCGCGCGGGCGAGCGGCCGCTGTGCTGCGGCCGCACGTTCCTCGCGGCCGGGCTCGTCGACGAAGCGAAGGCCGAGGCCAAGCGCACGCTCGATACGTTGCGGCCGTACCTCGAACGCGGCGCCGCGATCGTGGGGCTGGAGCCGTCGTGCCTGCTGTCGATGCGCGACGAGTTTCTTGCCTATGGTTACGGTGACGAAGCGGCGCGACTCGCGAGCCACGCGTTCCTGTTCGAGGAATTTCTCGTCCGCGAGCAGGCAGCCGGCCGGTTGTCGCTACGGCTGCGCGAACTCGACGGAACCGCCGAGGCGCTGGTGCACGGCCACTGCCATCAGAAGGCGTTCGGCGCCTTCACGCCGGTGCAGACCGTGCTGCGCTGGATTCCGGGGCTCAAGGTGTCGCCGGTCGAATCGTCGTGCTGCGGGATGGCCGGCAGCTTCGGTTACGAAGCCGAGCATTACGACGCATCGCAGGCGATGGCCGAGCTGTCGCTGTTGCCGGCCGTGCGGGCGCGGGCCGAAGGTGCGATCGTCGTCGCGGACGGCACGAGTTGCCGGCATCAGATTCACGATGGCGCACAGACGCAGGCCGTGCATGTGGCGCGCGTGCTGGCGCAGGCGCTGCAATGCTGACGACGCCATCGCCGCGCGGCTTCACCGCCCCTCCCCCATCCCGCCCATCAATGCCATCAACTGCCCGCGCAGCCACTGGCTGCCCTGATCCTGATCGGCGCTGCGATGCCAGTAGCAGAAGTAATCGAGCCCCGGCATCTCGAACGGCAGTTCGAGAATCCGCGCCGGATAGCGCTGCAGCAGCCGCAGCGGCGCGGTGAGCGCGAGATCGCCGCGCATCGCGATCAGCGGCGCGACCATGTAGTGCTGCACGCGCATCTGGATGTTGCGGCGCAGCCCGAGCCGCGTCAGTTCCGCGTCGACGTGCCCGCTGCCCTTGCGGCGGCTCGATACGTGGATGTGCCCCATCGACAGGTAGTCGTCCATGGTCAGCGTGTCGCCCTTGAACGGATGATCGTCGCGGATCATGCACGCGTAGCGGTCCTGCACGAGCAGCGCCTGGTGCAGATGCGGATCGCCAATCAGCGGCGCGTCGATCGCGATGTCGACCGAGCCGTTCGCGAGCGCGGTCGCGACTTCACGGCGGTCCATCGTGTAGCTGCGCACGTGCATGCCGGGCGCATGCGTCTGCAGCAGTTCGCCGAGCGCCGGCAGCAGCAGCGCTTCGGTCAGGTCGCTCATGCTGAGGCGGAACACGCGCTCGGACGAAGCCGGATCGAACACGTCGCCTTCGTGCGCGCTCGAATCGAGCAATTGCAGCGCCTCGCGCACGCGGCCGACGATGTTCTCGGCCATCGGTGTCGGCATCATCCCGGCCGGCGTGCTGACGAACAGCGGATCGTTCAGCGTCTTGCGCAGCCGCGCCAGCGCGTTGCTGACGGCCGGCTGCGTGAGGTTCAGCAGCTCGGCCGCGCGCGTCAGGTTGCGCTTGTTGTAGATCGCCTCGAATACGACGAACAGGTTCAGATCAATCTTCGAAAGGCGCATCGCCGGATCTCCTTGCCGGCATCTTAATACGGCGTGCGCCTCCCGTTCGTCCAGGTCATGCTCCCGCGTGGGGGGCCGCTCAACCGCGCGGCGGCGGCGTCAGGTACGGTGCGGTCGAACCGGGTTCGCCGTCCTTGATCTCCATCCGCGCGATCGCCTGCAGGTGCACCTCGTCCGGGCCGTCGGCGAAGCGCAGCGCGCGGCCCCAGGTCCACAGGTCGGCCAGCGGCGTATCGGGGCTCAACCCGGCCGCGCCGAACACCTGCATCGCGCGATCGCACACGTCCGTATAAACGGTCGGCACGAGCGCCTTGATCATCGAAATCTCCTTGCGCGCGGCCTTCGCGCCGACCTTGTCGATCATCCACGCGGCCTTCAGCACCAGCAGGCGCGCCTGGTCGATCTCGATGCGCGACCGCGCGATCCATTCGCCGACGGTGCCGTGCCGGTTCAGCGGCTTGCCGAACGCGACGCGCGACTGCGCGCGGTCGACCATCAGTTCCAGCGCCAGCTCGGCCGCGCCGATCGACCGCATGCAGTGGTGGATGCGGCCCGGCCCGAGGCGCGCCTGCGCGAGCGCGAAGCCGCTGCCTTCCTCGCCGAGCAGGTTGCGCGCCGGCACGCGCACGTCGTCGAACGTGATCTCGCAGTGCCCTTCCGGCGCGTAGTGATTGACCACCGTGATGTTGCGCACGACCGTCACGCCCGGCGTGTCGCGCGGCACGAGGATCATGCTCTGCTGCTGATGCGACTCGGCCGCGGGATCGGTCTTGCCCATCACGATGAAGATCTTGCAGTTCGGATGCGCGGCGTTCGTGATGAACCACTTGCGGCCGTTGATCACGTATTCGTCGCCCACGCGCTCGATGCGCGTCGTGATGTTGGTCGCATCCGACGACGCGACGTCGGGCTCCGTCATCGCGAACGCCGAGCGGATTTCCCCGCGCAGCAGCGGCAGCAGCCATTGTTCGCGTTGCTCCGGCGTCGCGAACATGTGCAGCAGCTCCATGTTGCCCGTGTCCGGCGCATTGCAGTTGAACACTTCCGACGCCCAGCTCACGCGCCCCATGATCTCGGCGAGCGGCGCGTATTCGAGGTTCGTCAGGCCCATGCCCGGCTCGTCGTCCTTCAGGTGCGGCAGGAACAGGTTCCACAGCCCTTCCGCTTTCGCGCGCTCCTTCAGCGCTTCCATGAACGACACCGGATACTGCCCCGCGTGCACTTCGTCGTTCCACTGGCGGATGCGCGGCACGATGTGCGCATCCATGAAGGCGCTCACGCGTTCGCGCAGCGCTTCCACTTTCGGGGTGTAGCCAAAGTCCATGATCGATTCCTCGAGATTTTCGTGTTTCGGTTCGTTCGGTTCGGTTCGGTTCAGAAGGCCGAGACGCCGCCGTCGACGGCGACGGCTTGTCCGGTCAGATACGTGTTTTCCTTCGCGCACAGCATCAGCATCGTCGCGACGATTTCATCGGGCCGGCCGAGCCGCTTCATCGGCGAGCCCTGCGCCAGAAAATCCTGGCGCTCGCCGATCTCGCTTTCGGTGACCATCGGCGTCGTGCTGTAGAACGGGCACACCGCATTCACGCGGATGCCGTGGCGCGCGTATTCGAGCGCGGCCGTCTTCGTGAGCCCGACCACCGCATGTTTCGACGCCGCATACGCGGCCAGTTTCGGCGCGCCGCCGAGCCCGGCCATCGACGCGACGTTCAGGATCACGCCTTCGCGCTGCGCGAGCATCTGGCGGATCTGGTGCTTCATCCCGAAGAACACGCCCTTCGCGTTCACCGCGAAGCTCAGGTCGAGATCGGCTTCGTCGGTGTCGATCAGCGCCTTCATCGGCGGCGCGATGCCCGCGTTGTTGATGCCGACGTCGAGCCGCCCGAAGCGCGCGACGGTTTCATGCACCAGTGAAGCGACGTCCGTTTCGACGCGCACGTCGCAGCGCTGCGCAATCACGTCGGCACCGGCCGCGCGCAGCGGCGCGGCGACGCGTTCGAGCGCGTCGCCGTTCAGGTCGCCGAGCGCGAGCCGCGCGCCCATCGCGGCGAGTTCGCTCGCGAGCAGCGCGCCGAAGCCGCTCGCGGCGCCGGTGATCATCACGGCCTGGCCGGCGTAGCTGGCGAGTTTCATCGCGCGCTCAGATCGTCAGGCCGCCGTCGACGACGATGCATTCGCCGTTCGTATAGCTCGCCGCGTCCGACACGAGATACAGCACGGTGCCCGCCATCTCGCGCGGCTCCGCATGGCGGCGCAGCGGGATCTTCGCCTTCCACGTCTCGTAGATGTCCTTGTCGGCGAACAGCGCGCCGGCGAATTTCGTCTTCGTGAGGCCCGGCAGCAGCGCATTCACGCGGATGCCGAGCGGCCCGCATTCCTTCGCGAACGCCTTCGTCATGTTGACGACGGCCGCCTTCGTGATCGAGTAGATGCCTTGCCGGTCGCCCGGTTGCAGCGCATTCACCGACGCGGTGTTGACGATCGCGCCGCCGCCATGCGTCTTCATCAGCTTGCCGGCCTCGACCGACATGAAGAAGTAGCCGCGGATGTTCACGTCGACGGTCTTTTCATACGCGGCGAGATCCGTATCGAGGATGTGCCCGAAATACGGGTTCGCGGCCGCGTTGTTCACGAGGATGTCGAGGCGGCCGTGCTTGCCGCGGATGTGCTCGAACGTCGCGGCGATGTCCTCCAAGCGCCCGACGTGGCACGCCAGCGCCTCGGCGCGGCCGCCCGCCGCGATGATTGCGTCCGCCACCGCCTGGCAGTCGTCGATCTTGCGGCTCGACACGATCACGTGCGCACCCTGCTCCGCGAGCAGCTTCGCGATTTCCTCGCCGATGCCGCGGCTCGCGCCCGTCACCAATGCGATCTTGCCCGTCAGGTCGAACAGATTCGTTGCCATGTTGCTGTGCTCCTCCATTGATTGTGTTGTCGTGCCGCCGTGTGGTGACCGCGGCGATTCGCGGCGAGGTCAGCGATGCGCGTCGATCACGCCGACGGCCAGCTCGGCCAGCCGGCCGGCCATTTCGCCGACGAGCAGCGCCTGTTCGCTCGATGCGTTGCCCTGCAGCGCGCGCGCCTTCACGCCCTGCGCGATCGCCGCGAGCCGGAAGAAACTGAAGGCGAGGTAGAAGTGCCAGTCGCGGATCGGCTCGATCCCGCGCAGTTCGCAGTAGCGCGCGACGATCGCCGCTTCGTCCGGAATACCGAGTGCGGCACGATCCTGGCCCGCGAGCCCGCGCACCTGCCCGCCCGACGGCAACCGCAGGCACATGCAGAAATACGCGAGATCGGCGAGCGGGTTGCCGAGCGTCGACAATTCCCAATCGAGCACGGCCTGCACGCGATAGCCGTCGCGCGCGAACATCAGGTTGTCGATCCGGAAATCGCCGTGCACGAGCGCCGGCCGACCCCTGTCCTCGGGGCACGCCTTCGGCAGCCAGTCGATCAGCGCCTCCATCGCGTCGAGGCGCCCGGTTTCGGCCGCGCGATACTGCTTCGTCCACACGCCGATCTGCCGCTCGAAGTAGTTGCCCGGCCGGCCGTAGTCGGCGAGGCCCACCGCGTCGACGTCGACGTCGTGCAGCGCGGCCAACGTCTGCAGCAACGCGTCGTAGCAGGTCGCGCGATCGGCCTTCGGGAGTTCCGGCAGCGCGGGATCCCAGAAGATCCGGCCGTCCTCGAAACTCATCACGTAGAACAGGCTGCCGATCACGTCGCGGTCCTCGCACAGGTGATACGGGTGCGCGACCGGCACCGCGGTGCCCGACAGCGCGGTGAGCACGCGGAATTCGCGGTCGACCGCGTGCGCGGATTTCAGCAGTTCGCCCGGCGGCTGGCGGCGCAGCACGTAGCGGCCGCTCTTCGCATTCAGCAGGAAAGTCGGATTCGACTGGCCGCCGGCAAACTTCTCCGTGTCGACCGGGCCTTCGAAGCCCGGGACGTGCGTTTCCAGATAGCGCGTGAGGCGGGCTACGTCGAGTTGCTGGGAAGGGTTCGTCATCGTCGCGATCGTTCGTGGGTCAGCCGTAGGTTCGCAGCGCGTGTCGTTCGGGATCCTCCAGGTGCGGGATGCCGTTGAACGACGCGAGGTGGAACGCGTCGGCGTTGAAGAAAAACTGCGAAAGACTGCTGTTGCGGATTTGCAGGTTCAGCGCGATCGCGCTCGACGGCGGCGCCGCGAGCACCTGCTGCACGGTGACTGCGATCGGGCCGCCGGAGCTCACCGCGAGCACGCGCTGGCCGCCGCCTGCGCGGATCGCCGCGCGCGCATCGGCCACGCGCTGCTGGAAATGGGCCCAGGTTTCGGGTGCCGCCTCGCCGAGCTTGTCCTCGGTCCACAGTTGCAGCACCTGCCGGAGCGCGCGGAAATGCTCCTTCATCGAGCCGGCCGCGAGCCGCGCGATCTCCGGGTAGTCGCTGGCGGCCGCCGCGAACAGCCCGTGGAAATCGTATTCGTTCAGACCCGGATGGCGATCGACCGCGACGCCTTCGCCACCCATCCCGCGCAGGATCGCGGCGACCGTCTGCGCATGGCGGTTCATCGTGCCGCAGATTACGCGGTCGAACGTCAGGCCCTGCCGCGTAAAGTATTCGCCGAGCCACACGCCCTGCTGGTCGCCCGCCGCGGAAAGCCGGTCGTAGTCGTCGGTGCCGAACGACGCCTGCCCATGCCGTACCAGAAAGAGTTCAGCCATTGCATGCCCGCCTAAGTGAAGGATTCAGCATAGCGAGCGGGCGGCCATTTTTAAAATTTATTTGTTGAATGAATCGGCATTCATGAGGGAAATACCCCGCCCGCCTTCGCCGGCGGCGTAGCTTTGTCCGACTTATACTGCCCGATCCGCCCCCTTCACAGGAGTCCCGCCCATGTCGCATTCCCCGCCCAACGACCTGCCCCGCTATCGCCTGCTGACAGGCAAGGACGACGCCACGTTTTGCCACCGCGTATCGGATGCGCTGGCGCTCGGCTATCGCCTGTACGGATCGCCCGCCGCCACTTTCAACGGCGATCACGTCGTCGTCGCCCAGGCCCTGCTCTGGCCGGACGCCGCCGGCACGGACGCCGGCGCGTAATCGCGGTCGCCCGCTTCCGAATCGTCCGGTGCGGCAGCGGTGCCCTGCGGCGTGATCGGTCCCTCGTCGCGGCACGCGAATTGCGACAGCGCACACCGTGTCGAATAAATTCTGGAGGGATGCGATGCTCGGTACGATCCTCATCATCGTTCTGATTCTGCTGCTCATTGGAGCCTTTCCTGCATGGCCGCACAGCCGAAGCTGGGGCTACTGGCCATCGGGGAGCGTCGGGCTGATCGTCGTCATTGTCGTGATACTGGTGCTGCTCGGTCGCATCTGAGGATGGACGCGCGTGCCTGCGGTATGGGCACGCGCGTTCCGGTATCGGCCCCGGGGGTTTCCCTCACGACTTCTTTACAAACGCAAGCAACCCGCGCAACAAAGCACGGCAGTGCCTCCCTCGATTCCTCTGCGCACATTTCGATAAAGCTGTTAGGCCGATACGCGTGCGCGACGTGCGAGCGCGCACTCCCGACCCGCCACAGCCTCTCGCCGATGCGCAAGCGCATTCTCCGTGAGCGATCCATAGCGTCCCAACATGTCGCCTCGTGTGAGGCCGCCCGTCCGGAGATCGTCGAGATCCTGACCGCCTGGCGACGGTCGAAGTCGGCGGCGTGCGCCACACGCTCGTGCTGACGCTCGCCGAATTCACGTTGCTCGCGCAACTCGCGGGCGCGCCGCGCCGCGTGTTCAGCCGCGCCGAGCTGATGGCGACCTGCCTGCCGGAAGGCGACGCGCTGGAGCGCACGGTCGACAGCCACGTCAGCAAGCTGCGCAAAAAACTCGACGATTTCGCGCCGGCGCCGACAGCGAGCGTTTCCCGGCGTAACGCGCGGGCCTTGCCGCTCACACGCGCGGTTCGCGCCCGACCACCACATTTTGTGCATCGCACGACCGACCCTGAGCAAAAAGTATCGGTTTCCGAACTCTTTTGATGTGGTGATCGCCTCGCCCGCGTCACACCATTGTTCCTGCCGTCATCGGCGGCATTCGAACAAGCAGAATCAAGGAGACACGGGTGAACAAGATGCGAATCGTCGCAGCCGGCGTGCTGCTCGGCGCCTGTCTGCCGGGCGTCGCGGCCGCGCAAACCTGCAAGGTGCCGACCCTTCGGGTGCTCGCGCAGAAGAGCCTCGGCCTGTCGGTGATGGAGAAATCGCTGGCCGACTACGAGAAGAAGAGCGGCACGAAGGTCGAGATCAGCTATTTCGGCGAAAACGACCGCCGCGCGAAATCGCGGCTCGACGCGTCGACCGGCGCGGGTTCCTACCAGATCTACTACGTCGACGAGGCGAACGTCGCCGAATTCGCGTCGGCCCACTGGATCGTGCCGCTCCTCAAGTACTACCCGAAGGAATACGACTACGACGACTTCCTGCCCGGCCGCCGCGCGGTCGCGAGCTACAACGGCGTCGCGTACTTCGCGCCGCTGATCGGCGGCGGCGACTTCCTGTTCTACCGCCGCGACCTGCTCGATGCCGCGCACATCCCGGTGCCGAAGACGCTCGATCAGCTCGTCGCCGCGATCAAGAAGCTGAACGCACCGCCGAAACTGTACGGCTGGGTCGCGCGCGGCCAGCGCGGCTCGGGGATGAACGTGTGGCGCTGGTCGCCGTTCATGCTCGGCATGGGCGGCGCGTGGACCGACAAGAGCGGCCAGCCCGCGTTCAATTCGCCGGCCGCCGTGAAAGCCACGCAGCTCTACAGCGACCTGTTCAAGTACGCGCCGCCGGGCTCGGCGACCTACGACTGGAGCAACGCGCTCGAAGCGTTCCGTTCGGGCAAGGTCGCGTTCATGATCGAATCGACGCCGTTCGCGGACTGGATGGAAGACACGAGCAAGTCGAGCGTGGCCGGCAAGGTCGGCTACACGCGGCCGCCCGCGCCGCTGCCGTCGGCCGCGTACGGCCACGGCTTCGCGATCTCGGCGGTCGGCGCGAAGGACGACTGCACGCGGATGGCCGCCGGCCGCTTCATCGCATGGGCGACCAGCAAGGACCAGGAACAGGCGCGGCTGCGCAACGGCGTGTTCAGCGACTACAACCGCTCGAGCACGATCGCGAGCCCGTACTTCAAGCAGCACGTCGCACCGCAGATCCAGGCCGGCCTGAACGACACCAACCCCGTCACGCAGGTGACGATCTGGCGCACGCCGCAGTGGCCGGATATCGGCGACAACCTCGGCATCGCGCTCGAACAGGTGTTCACCGGCACGCAGACGGATATCCGCGGCACGCTCGACGACGCGGACCAGTACGCGAAGGACGCGCTCGAACATGGCGCTCGCAAATGACGGCGCCGGCGGACGCGCGCTCGGCGTCCGCCCGGCCTCTCCCGCCACGTCGGCCCGGCGCGGCCGCGCGCGCCGCGACCGCACGAGCCTGCCGTGGGTGTTCCTCGCGCCAACGCTCGCGCTGCTCGCGGTCCTGAGCCTCGTCCCGACGATCGCCGCGATCAACCTCGCGCTGCGCAACCGCGTGCTGCGCTACCCGGACAGCGAATACGTCGGCCTGCGCAATTTCGTGCGGCTCGCGTCGGACCGGCGCTTCCTGAACGCGATCGAGGTGTCGGTGCTGTGGGAAGTCGTCACGGTCGCCGGCGCGGTGCTCGTCGGGATCGCGCTCGCGGTGTTCCTGTTCGAGCGCGTGCACGGCCGCTGGCGCCGCCTCGCGTCGCTGGTGCTGATCATGCCGGTGCTGCTGCCGCGCGTGTCTGCCGCGTTCATCTGGAAGTTCATGTACGCGCCGCTCACCGGGATCCTGAGCTGGCTGCTCGGCACGCTCGGCGTCGAGAACACCGCATTCCTCGCCGATCCGCATCTCGCGCTGTACGCGGTCGCGCTCGTCGACGTGTGGCAGTGGGGGCTGTTCTTCGCGGTCGTGATCCTGAAGCTGCTGGAGACGCTGCCGCCCGAGCCGCTCGAAGCCGCGCGGCTCGACTACGCGACGACGTGGCAGGTGCATGCGTACATCGCGCTGCCGATGCTGAAGGCGCCGCTCGTGAGCCTCGTGTTCATCAAGATGGTCGAGTCGCTGCGCTCGTTCGACCTGATCTACGTGATGACGAAGGGCGGCCCCGGTATCGCGACCGAGACGCTCGATCTCTATGCGTACCAGCAGGGCATCGGCCTCGCGGGCAAGGTGTCCTATGCGTCGGCCATGGCCGTGCTGATGATGGTCGCGACCACGCTCGTCTTCACGCTCATCTGGAAGAGGGTCAACAAATGGGACGACTGATGGCTCGGCGCGGTGCCGCCAATGTTTCCACCGTCGCGATCGCCGGCGCGATCCTGCTCGTCGCCGCGTTCCCGCTGTTCTGGGCCGTGCTCAATTCGCTCAAGCACCTGCTCGACATCGTCACGCCCGTGCCGCGCTTCTTCTTCACGCCGACGCTCGCGAACTACGAACAGGTGCTGTCGAGCCCGGAAGTGCTGATCGGGCTCGGCAACAGCATCGCGATCGTCGGCGCGGCCGTGCTGATCGGCGCGGTGCTCGGCGTGCCGGCCGCGTATGCGATCGCGCGCTACCCGGTGCGCGGCAAGCGCGACATCCAGTTCTTCCTGCTGTCGCTGCGCTTCCTGCCGCCCGTCGCGGTCGCGCTGCCGCTGATCGCGATCTGGGTCGATCTCGGGCTGTACGACACGAAGCTGTCGATGATCGTCACGTACCTGCTCGTCACGCTGTCGACCATCACGTGGCTGTCGATCCCGGTGTTCCGCCGGCTGCCGCGCGAGATCGAGGAAGCCGCCGCGCTCGACGGCTACGGCCCGTACGCGGTGTTCTGGCACATCGCGCTGCCGGTGTGCGCGAGCACGCTGCTCGGCGGCATCGTGTTCAGCTTCGTGCTGGTCTGGAACGAACTGATGATCGCGCTCGCGCTCACGTCGTCGCGCAGCGCGACGCTGCCGGTGGTCGCATCCGCGTTCACGTCGCTTGGCCAGGAAGTGCCGTGGGGCGTGATCAACGCGTCGACCGTGCTGCTCGCGCTGCCGCCGCTCGTCTTCGTCGGCATGCTGAGCCGGCTGCTCAATTCGATGGTCAAGGGAAAATAAGGAGAACACGTTGAAAGCACTCGTCCTCGAACGCACGCGCGAACTCGCGCTGCGCGACATCGACCTGCCGCAGGCGGTCGGCCCCGGCGACGTCCGGATCAAGGTGCATACGGTCGGCGTCTGCGGCAGCGACGTGCATTACTACGTGCACGGCGGCATCGGCCCGTTCCGCGTCGACGCGCCGATGGTGCTCGGCCACGAAGCGTCCGGCACCGTCGTCGAGACCGGCGCGGGCGTCACGCACCTGCGCGTCGGCGACCGCGTGTGCATGGAGCCCGGCGTGCCGCGCCTCGATTCGCCCGCGACGCTGCGCGGGCTCTACAACCTCGATCCCGACGTGCGCTTCTGGGCGACGCCGCCCATCCACGGCTGCCTGACGCCGTTCGTCGTGCATCCGGCCGCGTTCACGTACCGGCTGCCCGACAACGTGTCGTTCGCCGAAGGCGCGATCGTCGAGCCGCTGTCGATCGGCCTGCAGGCCGCGAAGAAGGCGGCGATGAAGCCGGGCGACCTCGCGGTCGTGATCGGTGCGGGCACGATCGGCGCGATGACGGCGCTCGCCGCGCTCGCCGGCGGCGCGGCGCGCGTGATCCTCGCCGACGTCGTGCCCGACAAGCTCGCGCTGTTCGCCGGCAACCCGGCCGTTACGACCGTCGACGTGCGCACGCGGCCGCTGGCCGATGCGGTGGCCGAAGCATCGGGCGGCTGGGGCGCGGACGTCGTGTTCGAGGCGAGCGGCAGCGCGAACGCGTATGCGGGCCTCGTCGACCTGATGTGCCCGGGCGGCTGCGCGGTGCTGATCGGCATGCCGGTCGCGCCGGTGCCGCTCGACGTGGTCGCGCTGCAGGCGAAGGAAGGCCGCATCGAATCGGTGTTCCGCTACGCGAACATCTTCCCGCGCGCGCTTGCGCTGATCGCGTCCGGCGCGATCGACGTGAAGCCGTTCATCTCGCGCACGTTCCCGTTTTCCGAAGGCGTGCGCGCGTTCGAGGAAGCGGCGAGCGGCCAGCCGAGCGACGTCAAGATTCAGATCGAAATGGATTGAGCCATGGCCCGAATCGTCTGCCACGCTTTGTCGAAGCACTACGACGGCGGCCCCGCCGTGCTGCATCCGCTCGACCTCGAGATCGCCGACGGCGAATTCATCGTGCTGCTCGGCCCGTCCGGCTGCGGCAAGTCCACGATGCTGCGGATGATCGCGGGCCTCGAGGCGATCACCGGCGGCGAGCTCGTGATCGGCGATGCGGTCGTCAACGACCTGCCGTCGCGCGAGCGCAATGTCGCGATGGTGTTCCAGAACTACGCGCTCTACCCGCACATGACGGTGTACGACAACATCGCGTTCGGCCTGCGGCGGCTGAAGGTGCCGGCCGACGAGATCGATCGCCGCGTGCGCGACGTCGCGCGCATCCTGAGCCTCGACACGCTGCTCGACCGTCGCCCGCGCGCGATGTCGGGCGGCCAGCAGCAGCGCGCGGCGATCGCGCGCGCGATGATCAAGACGCCGGCCGTGTTCCTGTTCGACGAGCCGCTGTCGAACCTCGACGCGAAGCTGCGCACGCAGTTGCGCGGCGACATCAAGCGGCTGCACCGGCAACTGAAAACGACCACGCTGTACGTCACGCACGATCAGCTCGAAGCGATGACGCTCGCCGATCGCGTCGTGCTGATGCGCGGCGGCCACATCGAGCAGATCGGCACGCCGGCCGAGCTGTACGGCCAGCCGCATACGGTGTTCGCGGCCGGCTTCGTCGGCACGCCCGCGATGAACTTCGCGGACGGCACGATCGAGCGGGTCGGCGCGAACGTGCTGCTCGACTGCAACGGCGCGCGCTGGCCGCTCGCGTCTTCACGCTTCGCGCGGCTGCAGCACGGCCAGCAGGTCAAGGCCGCGATTCGCCCGAACCACCTGCGGCTCGTGGCCCAAGGCGATCCGACCCCGGGCGCGCTCGCGCTGACCGGCACGGTCGAGCTCGTCGAGCTGCTCGGCGCGGAGGCGCTCGTCACGCTGGACTGGCGCGGCCAGCCGTGCGCGGCCCTCGTGCCGGCCCCGATGGCCCCGGCGCCGGGCGCCGTGGTAGCGTTTCGCTTCGACGAAGAAGCCCTGCATCTGTTCGACGCCGGCACCGAGCGCAACGTCGCGCTGCCGGACGCGAACCCGACCGCGCACGCGGCGCCGCCGACGGCCGCGACGCGCGCCACGCCGCCTGCCGCGACGGGCTGGTCGATGTCCCGTCCGTAGCACGCCGGCACGCCCCGACGGAGCACACGATGAACCCGGATCTCGAGATCGTTCCCACCCACCGCGACGAATCGTTTCGCGCATGGGTCCACGACTATCCGCATTCGGTCGCGAAGTGGCACTTTCATCCGGAGTACGAGATTCACCTGATCCAGGCGTCGCGCGGCAAGGTGTTCGTCGGCGACCACATCGGCGATTTCGGGCCCGGCAACCTGATCGTCACCGGGCCGAACCTGCCGCACAACTGGGTCAGCGAACTCGCCGACGGCGAACGCGTGCCGTCGCGCGACGTCGTGCTCCAGTTCTCGCGCGATGCGATCGAGAAGATGGTCGACGCGTTCAGCGAGCTGCAGCCGGTGATCGAGCTGATCGACGACGCGGCGCGCGGCGTGCAGTTTCCCGACCGCGTGGGCGTCGAGGTCGCGCCGCTGATGCTCGAACTCGCTGACGCGCACGGCTGCCGGCGCGTCGAGATCCTGATGTCGCTGTTCGACCGGCTGTCGTCGTGCCGCGAGCGGCGCGTGCTCGCGGGGCCCGGCTACCGCAGCGACGCGCAGCACTACATGTCGTCGACCATCAACCAGGTGCTGTCGTACCTGCAGCAGAACCTGCCCGGCATGCTGCGCGAAGCCGACGTCGCCGCGTTCGCCGGCATGAGCGTCAGCACCTTCACGCGGTTTTTCCGGCGTCACACCGGCTCGTCGTTCGTGCGCTACCTGAACCGGCTGCGCATCAACGAGGCGTGCGAGCTGCTGATGTTTTCCGACCTGACGGTGACCGACATCTGCTACCGGGTTGGCTTCAACAACCTGTCGAACTTCAACCGTCAGTTTCTCGCGATGAAACAGGTGCCGCCGTCGAAGTTCCGCGCGCTGCACCGGCTCAACGAACCGTACGGCCGCGACGACGCACCGCCCCCGCGACGCGCGCCGCCGCGCGCCCCAGACAGGACGCTTCATACGTGACCGCTTCATACGTGACATATCTCGGCATCGATCTCGGCACGTCCGAGGTCAAGGTTCTGCTCACCGATTCCCGATCGGTCCCCCTCGCGAGCGGCTCGGCCACGCTGTCGATCAGCCGGCCGCATCCGCACTGGTCCGAACAAAGCCCGCAGGCGTGGTGGCACGCGATGCTCGACGCGATCGCGTCGGTGCGCGCCGCGCATCCGGCCGGCTTCGCCGCGCTGCGCGGCATCGCGCTGTCCGGCCAGATGCACGGCGCGACGCTGATCGACCGCGCGGACCAGGTGCTGCGCCCCGCGATCCTGTGGAACGACACGCGCGCCGGCACCGAATGCGTGGAACTCGAGGCGCTGGTGCCGGAATCGCGGGCGATCACCGGCAACATGGCGATGCCCGGCTTCACCGCGCCGAAGCTGCTGTGGCTCGCGAAATACGAGCCGGCCGTGTTTCGCGCGGTGCACAAGGTGCTGCTGCCGAAGGACTACTTGATCTGGCGCCTGTCCGGCGAATTCGTGTCCGATATGTCCGACGCGTCGGGCACGCTGTGGCTCGACTGCGCGCGCCGCGACTGGTCCGACCGGATGCTCGCCGCGACCGAGCTGTCGCGCGCGCAGATGCCGCGCCTCGTCGAAGGCAACGCGGCCGCCGCGCAGCTGCGCGACGCGCTGCGGCGCGAATGGGGCATCACCGGGCCCGTGACGATCGCCGGCGGCGCCGGCGACAACGCGGCGTCGGCGATCGGCATGGGCGTCACGGGCGCCGGCAGCGGCTTCCTGTCGCTCGGCACGTCGGGCGTGCTGTTCGCCGGCAACGACCGCTTCGCGCCGAACCCGGACGCCGCCGTGCACGCGTTCTGCCACTGCGTGGAAGGGCGCTGGCACCAGATGAGCGTGATCCTGTCGGCCGCCGCGAGCCTCGACTGGCTCGCGCGCGCGCACGGCACGACGCCCGGCGTGCTGGCCGCGCGCGCCGAACACGCGGCCGCCGCCCGCGCACCGCTGTTCCTGCCTTATCTCGGCGGCGAGCGCACACCGCACAACGATGCGCATGCGCGCGGCGTGTTCTTCGGGCTGACGAACGAACACGATGCCGACGACCTCGCATATGCGGTGATGGAAGGCGTCGCGTTCGCGATGGCCGACGGCTACGACGCGCTGCGCGCGGCCGGCACGACGCTCGACGTGGCGTCGTTCATCGGCGGCGGCTCGAAAAGCGCGTTCTGGGCACGGCTGTGCGCGAATGCGACCGGGATCGCGATGCAGCGCCATGCGGACGGCGCGGTCGGCGCGGCACTCGGCGCCGCGCGGCTCGCACGGCTGGCAGCGACGAACGACAGCCTGGAAGAAGTCTGTATCGCGCCGCCCGTCACGGAAACGGTGACGCCCGATCCCACATCGGTCGAGCTGCTGGCGGGCCGGCTCGCGCGCTATCGACGGTTGTATCGCGCGCTGCGGGACGAGTTCGCGGCCGCCGACTGAACGGCCGCGCGATCGTGCTTGACCCGGCCCTTGGGATCGCCTTTATGCTGATCGCAACGAATCGACAGCAAAGAGGTGACGGATGGGTACGGACACACTCCGCTTGAACGCTTCGGCCGCCGCTGCACGGCTCGGTGTCTCGATCAAGGCGCTGCGGCTGTACGAGCGTCACGGCCTCGTCACGCCGGAGCGCACGCCGGCCGGTTACCGCGCGTACGGGCCGGACGACCTCGCGCGTGCCGCGGATATCGCGGCGCTGCGCAAGCTCGGCCTCGGTCTCGCCGAGGTGGCTAACGTGCTCGACGGCGACGCGCGCAGTCTCGATGCCGCGCTGGCGGCTCACGAAGCGGCGCTCGATCGCGGGATTCAGGATCTCGTTGGCAAGCTCGACAGCGTGCGCGCGATGCGTGCCGGCCTGGCACGGGGACGGATGCCGGCCAACGGCGAATTGACGCGGCTGGTCGACTCCGGCGCGGCCGGCGTCGCGTTCGACCTGCCGTGGCCATGGGGCGGCGAACGGTTCGAGTGTCGCGATATCCGGCCGTTGAACTACATCATCGGTTCGCTGGGGAGCGGCAAGACGCGGCTCGCGCTTCGGCTGGCCGATGCGTTGCCCGGCGCGGTGTTCGTCGGTCTCGATCGGCTGGACGACGACTGTGCTGCGGCATTCGATGCATTGCGCGCCGATCCGGAACTGAAGTCGCGCGTCGAGCGCACCGCGGCGGCGCTTGCCGGCAGCGGCGCGACGCTGTCGGGGGCGCTGACCGCCCTGCTCGTCAGCCTCGAAGCGGAAGGCCCGCGCGCGCGGGTCGTCGACATGATCGAACAGGGCCTCGACCGGGCCACGCAACGGGCGTTGATCACGCATCTGCGCGCAGGCGCGGCCGCCGGCATGCGGCCGCTGTTCCTGCTGACGCGCTCGTCGGCGATCCTCGATCTCGCGGCGGTCGGCCCCGATGAAACCATCCTGCTGTGCCCGGCCAATCACAGCCCGCCTGCGCGTGTGGCGCCTTACCCCGGTGCGCCGGGGTATGAGGCCGTCGCCACGTGCCTGGCGGCGCCGGAGGTCCGGGAGCGGATTGCGCGGCGGCCGGAAGCGCGCGCTATGATGCTTGGTACGGAGCGCGAAATGAATACTTCGCGATCTGTCCGTCGGAGAACATGATGGCACGCGACACGGGGGTAGAAATCGAGCTCGACGATATCGAGTCGACCGAACAGTTGCATGTACGGCTGATGAAGCAGTTGAGTTTCCCGGATTGGTATGGAAGAAACTGGGATGCGTTCCGGGACGCCATTACCGCGCTGGTCGATATGCCGCGCATTCTTCGGCTGAAAGGCTGGTCGGAATTCGAACTCCGCTTTCCCCGCGACGCGAGGCTGATGCGCGACTGTCTGCAGGACATGGCTCGGCAATATCCGGCCTTCGCATCCCGTGTCGAGTACGATTGATCGAACTCGACACGCGCCGCAAGATTCGGCCGCTCGCGATGAACGTGCGTAACGGCACGTGATTGCTGCCCAGCCGCCGAGCGAGCAGATTTTTCACCGTGTTCGATAACGGATAGAGGTACGCATCCCGCTGCCGGATGCGAAGCGCGAGCCATCGCTCGCCGTTCAATTGGCGTTGCATTGCCTCGATCTGCGCGCACAGTGCGTCAGACCGATTCATGATCGCAGTAACCGGAAATGGATTCGCCTCCGGATCCCGCCGCGCCCTCCTCCGCGTCATCGCCGGGCTCACCGCATGCCCGGGATCGGCAAAGTTCGTTGCTTGCCGGACGCTATCGGGACATGTCGGAAAAGTCGTCTTGTCCGGATGGCCAAAATCACGTGCAAACGGCCATTCGCGTTCAACATGACGGACATCCGAAAGCATTCGTTTCGGGTATCGTCCACCTCTCACACCCGCATTCCACATGACCGCACATGAAAACAGTACCGGCCCGGCCGATATCGGCCCCTTCGACGCGATGAGCCGATTTCGCGTGACGTACGACGGGCCCGCGCTCGAATCGTCCGAGATGGACGTGCGCGAACTCGCGCCCGCGCTGCTGGCGTTCGGCGATTTGCTCGACGCGTCGACGCGCGCACTATGCGGCGATCAGGTCCGGCCGCAGGTCAACGTGCGCGGCAGCTTCAAGACCGGCAGCTTCGGCATCGACTTCACACTCGCGACCTCGCTGCTCGGCCGCATGCGCGACATGCTGAGCGGCAACGAAGGCACGGCGCTCGCCAATGCGGTCACGATCCTGACCGCCCTCGGCATCGCAGCACCCAAGGCGAGGAAAGGGCTTTTCGCCGTCCTCAAATGGCTGCGCGGGCGCGAGATCACGCACGTGCGGATGCAGGGCCGCACCGCGGTGCTGGACGTCGATGGCGACACACTCGAAATC
>NZ_JBYQCG010000114.1:0-34963 GCF_057837105.1 Burkholderia sp. APQ4-4ca
CGCGCGAGCGACGGATCGCTCTTGATGAAGCCGCCGGCCTCCGCGACGTTGCTCGTCATCATCCCCGTGCGGCGCGAGAAATAGCGCACGAGCGCCGGCGTCATCTTCGCGATCCCGCGCAGGCACACGCCGACCAGTTCCGACGAATTCACGCGCGTGTTGATGATGAAGTCGATGTGGTCGATCAGGTTCGCGCCGACGTCCGGCGCATCCTGCACGACCGCGATCCCGTGCCGGCGCAACTGATCGGCCGGGCCGATCCCCGAACACATCAGCAATTGCGGCGAATTGAACGCGCCGGCCGACAGGATCACTTCCGCGCGCGCGCCGAGCGTCTCGACGCGCCCGTTGCGCGACACGACGACGCCGACCGCGCGCTTGCCGTCGAAGCCGACGCGCAGCACCGTCGCATCGGGGACCACGTGCAGGTTCGGCCGGTTGCGGCCGTAGATGTACGCGCGCGCCACGCTGCAGCGAGAACCGTCGCGATGCGTGACCTGATAGAAGCCGACGCCTTCCTGCGTCGCGCCGTTGAAATCGTCGTTCAGCGGATAGCCGGCCGCGTGCGCGGCCTGGATGAATCGTTCGGAGAACGGATTGCGAAAGCGCAGATCCGACACCGACAGCGGGCCGTCCGCGCCGTGCCAGGCGTCGGCGCCGCGTTCGTTGCCTTCCGCGCGGCGGAAATACGGCAGCACGTCCTGCCAGCTCCAGCCCGTCGCGCCGAGCTGCGCCCACTCGTCGTAGTCGCCCGGGTGGCCGCGCGTGTAGATCATCGCGTTGATCGCGCTCGAGCCGCCCATCCCGCGCCCGCGCGGCTGGTAACCGCGCCGCCCGCCGAGGCCCGGCTGCGGCACCGTCTCGTAACCGTAGTTGGTGCCGAGCTTGAACGGCACCAACGCGGCGATGCCGACCGGCATGTTGACGAGCAGGTTGCGCTCCGTATGGGGGCCGGCCTCGATCAGCGCGATCGTCGCATCGGGGCAGGCATCGGCGAGACGGCCGGCGAGGCTCGAACCGCCCGAGCCGCCGCCGACGATGATGTAGTCGTATTGCATGTCACGTCTCCGTCGTGTCATGGAAGGCGCCCGGCACCGCCGCGCGAGCGTGTCTCCTCTTGTGTTCGGGCATTGTAGGAAGGGCCGTCCCGTGCGCGGCGCGCCGATTCAAGAGCGATTCCTCTAAACGCCCGCGTGAACTAAATTTAAGATGTATCGATGCGCATCGCGCGATGTACCGGCCACGAGAAGCCGATTCGTCGCGAAACGGGAGGAACGACGATGCAGCGCCAGATCCCGCAGGCGGCGTGCCGGCCGGGTGATCCGGAAGTCGCGCGCACGGTCCGCATTTCATTTCAAACGGCGGCCCGCGCGACGATGCGCGGCGTCATGCGCGCAGTCGGTCGAAATCGAACGGCACGCGTCGTCGCCGACCGTTTGGACGGTGTGTCGCCGCCGCCGCACGATGCGCGGCGCCACGCCGTCGCGGCCAGCTCGCGCTGCGCCGCCGCGATGCACCGGCAGACGATCGCAAGACGGCATCGCGTGCCCGCGCGTCACCGTCTCGGCGCGTGCGCGCATGCCGTGCGGCACGACGTTCGGACGCGGAAACCGTCGCGTGGATACGACGCCTGCCGCATGCAGAAACCGCTTTTTCGAGCATCCGTCGCATCCGGCCCGCGCCGCGCGACACGCATTACCCGATCCGCGTTGCCGCGCTCGCCGAGCGTGCGCGTGCGGCGTGACGGCCGGCCGATCAGCCAGGCCCAACTGGAGGAGACGACATGAAGAACGACCTGCCCGAACTGGCCCCGCAAGCACTGCCGTCGGTCGATGCGCTGACGTCGCTGCTGCACGACCAGCGCGCGGCGTACCTGCGCGCACCGTACCCGGCATGGGACACGCGCGCGCAGCACCTGCGCGCGCTGCGCACGATGCTGATCGACCACGCCGATGCGCTCGCCGACGCGATCAGCGCCGATTTCGGCCATCGCGCGAAGCAGGAAGTGCTGCTGTCGGAAATCTGGATGGCGAAGGAAGAGATCGACGATGCGCTGAAGCACGGCAAGCGCTGGATGAAGCCGATGCGCAAGCCGATGAACAAGTGGCTGCGCCCGGCGCGCGCGAAGGTGATTCCGCAACCGCTCGGCGTGGTCGGCATCGTCGTGCCGTGGAACTACCCGGTGCTGCTCGCGGCGGGCCCGCTGATCTGCGCGCTCGCCGCCGGCAACCGCGCGATCGTCAAGATGTCCGAACTGACGCCGCGCACGTCGGCGCTGTTCGAGCAGCTCATCGGCAAGACCTTCACGCGCGACCACGTCGCGGTCGTGAACGGCGACGCGGAAGTCGGCGCCGCATTCACCGCGCTGCCGTTCGACCATCTGCTGTTCACCGGTTCGACGCAGGTCGGCCGCCACGTGATGCGCGCGGCCGCCGACAACCTGACGCCCGTCACGCTGGAGCTCGGCGGCAAGTCGCCGGCGATCGTCGGACCGAATGCGCGCTTCGACGCGGCCGTCGACGCGATCGTCGCCGGCAAGACGCTGAACGCCGGCCAGACCTGCATCGCGCCCGACTACGTGCTGCTGCCGCGCGGGATGGAAGGCGCGTTCATCGAACGCGCGCGCGCCCGCTTCGCGAAGCTGTATCCGGACCTGTCGACCAACGGCGACTACACGACGATCGTGTCGCCGCGTCACTACGCGCGCCTGCAGCAACTCGCGAGCGATGCGCAGGCCGCCGGTGCGCAGTTGCATCCGCTGTCCGATGCGCAATCCGATCCCGCGTCGCGCCGCTTCGTGCCGTGCGCGCTCACGCAGGTGCCGGCCGCGTCGCAACTGATGCAGGAGGAAATCTTCGGGCCGCTGCTGCCGCTCGTGCCGTACGAGCGGCTCGACGAAGCGATCGCGTACGTCAATGCGCGCCCGCGTCCGCTCGCGCTGTACCTGTTCGACGAGGATGGCGGCACGATCGACCGCGTGATGCGCGAAACGGTCTCGGGCGGCGTATCGATCAACGAAACGCTGATGCACATCGCGTGCGGCAGCTTGCCGTTCGGCGGCGTCGGCGCGAGCGGCATGGGCGCGTATCACGGCTACGACGGCTTCGTGACGTTCTCGAAGATGAAGCCGGTGCTCACGCAGGCGCGGATGAACGCGCGCAACCTGCTCGCGCCGCCGTACGGCAAGCGCTTCGCCGCACTGATCAAGCTGATGCTGAAGTTCTGAGCCGCAGGAGCCGCGCGTCGCGGCCCTGGCCAACCTGCCGCGCGGCATGGATGCCGCGCGCGCAGCCGTTACACGTCACACGGGCCAGAGCGGCCCTTCCTGCATTGCGCCGATCTGCTCGCGCAATTCGAGCACGCGCGCTTCCCAGTAACGATGCGTGTTGAACCACGGGAAGGCGGCCGGAAACGCCGGATCGTCCCAGCGCCGCGCGAGCCACGCCGCGTAATGGATCAGCCGGAGCGTGCGCAGCGCTTCGACCAGATGCAGCTCGCGCGGCTCGAATTCGCAGAAATCCTCGTAGCCCGCGAGCAGGTCCGCGAGCGCGCGCGACGCGCCTTCGCGATCGCCGGGCAGCAAGAGCCACAGATCCTGCACGGCCGGCGCCATCCGGCTGTCGTCGAAGTCGACGAAATGCGGGCCGGCATCGGTCCACAGCACGTTGCTCGGATGACAGTCGCCGTGCGTGCGCAGCAGGCGAATCTCACCCGCACGCTCGAACGCGGCCTCGACACCTTCGAGCGCGAGCGCGACCGCGGTCTCATATGCCGGTCTGACGTCATCCGGAATGAAATCGTGCGCGAGCAGGTAGTCGCGCGGCTCGTAGCCGAACGTGCCGATGTCGAGCACCGGGCGCGCGACATAGGACTGCGTCGCGCCCACCGCATGAATGCGGCCGATGAAGCGGCCGAGCCATTCGAGCGTGTCGCTGCGGTCGAGATCGGGTGCGCGGCCGCCGCGCCGCTCGAAGATCGAGAAACGGAAGCCGTCGAACGCGTGCAGCGTGCGGCCGTCGAAGGCTCGCGCGGGCACCGCCGGGATCTCGCGCGCGGCGAGCTCGGCGACGAACGCATGCTCCTCGAGAATCGCGTCGTCGGACCAGCGCGCCGGACGATAGAACTTCGCGACGACCGGCGGGCCGTCTTCGATACCGACCTGGTAGACGCGGTTTTCGTAGCTGTTGAGGGCGAGCAGGCGCCCGTCGGTGCGCAGGCCGGCCGGCATCAGCACGCTGTCGAGCGCGTCGAGCACGCATTCGGGCGTGAGGCCGGCGAACGGCGGGCTGGCGGGAGAAGCGGGAGCGGAAGTGGCGTCTGTCATGCCCCGCATTGTGCCGCCAGCCGGACCGAAAGACGAGCCTTAGTGAAGCGCCGCGCCGGCCGGCAGAACGGATTCGCCGGTGTCGATCAGGTCCTCGAGAAAGAAGGGTTCGGTGTTGAGTTCTTTCGACTCACCCGGCACGCCCGCGTACCAGGTCACCATGGCCATGTCGCCCAGGAGGCGCTGGACGATGCCGCGTGCGCCCTTCGGCACCGCGATATGGGTAGTGCAGACAATCGACCCGATATGCATGATGGTTCCCCACTCTTGAATCTTGAAACCCGGCCCGCTGGCGAGCCGGCAAATGCGCGATCCGCGCCGCCCTCGGCGGAGCGTTGCGCGTGATCCCATTGTTCACGGTTTATCGAAGCGCGAAAAGAAGAAGAAGCAGGCGAAGTGCCGCGAATTCGTCGAATGTCTCCAATCAACCACTGCGCCGGACACGCACTTGCCCGCCCGGTTACCCCCATCATACCCTGTCGAATGTGACTGCCCGCCGAAACCGTCGGGCCTCGCCGCGCGCGCGATCGACGCAATACACGTACCGCTTCGCCTCGCCCGTGCGGGATCATCGGAGGATGCCCGTCGCCCCGCCGACATCGCATCGCGCACGTCGCATGGCGATCGCTTTCTTCCGTTCGTCGAATGCTTGCATGCGCGGCGGCCGGCGGACCGCCGTCGGCCTGCGTCGACACGACACGATCGCCCGCGATGCGCAGCCGCCGACAGCAGTTGCGCGCGACGGCTGCCTTGCGGTACCTTTGGCGTTCATTCGCGTTCAATCGCATTCCGACACGATGCATCCGCTCACGTCCGCCCTCGCAAAATCCCGGCCGCAGTTCGACTCGCGGCCGCGGGCGGGCGCGCATCCGTCGGTCCTTCCTCCTCCTGTCGCACCGCCGCTCGGCCGCGCTGCGCCGCCCCCGCCGGCGGCACGCGCCGGCTGACTCGCCGGCTTTTCGTTTTCGTCTTCCATTCGCCCCGTTGGCCGCAGGTACGTGCGTCATGACGCGCGGCGTGTCGCCGCGCGCGCGGATGGAACGTTTCGATCCGTTCGACAGGTGGATTCACATGGTTTCGTTCAAACGCGCGCTCGCCGCGCATGGCGCGACGTCGCTCTTCGTGCTGCTGTGGAGCAGCGGCGCGATCTTCGCTGAACTCGGTCTGCGTCACGCATCCGCGTTCGTCTTTCTCACTGCCCGTTTCGCGCTCGCGTCGTTCGTGCTGCTCGCGCTGGCCTTCGTGCGCAAACGCTGGCTGCCGCCGCGCGGCGAGCGGCGCATGGCCGCGCTGACCGGCTTGCTGATGATGGGCGGCTATTCGATCTTCTATCTGCTCGCGCTCGAACGCGGCATCGCGCCCGGCGTGCTCGCGACGATCCTCGGCGTGCAGCCGATCCTCACGCTCGCGATCGTCGAGCGTCGCTGGCAACCGGTGCGCATCGCGGGGCTCGCGCTGTCGCTCGCCGGCCTCGCGCTCGTCGTGGGTCGCGGCGTGAGCGGCGGGACGGGCGGCCTGTCGGCTGCCGGCATCGCGTGCGCGCTCACGGCGCTCGTCGCGCTCACCGTCGGCTCGCTGCTGCAAAAGCGCGTACGCGCGGCGCCCGCCGACGTGCTGCCGCTGCAGAATGCGATCGGCCTCGCGCTGTGCGTCGCGATCGTGCCGTTCCGGCCGGTGTCGTTCGACCTGAGCTGGGCGTTCGTCGTGCCGCTGCTGTGGCTCGGCATCGTGATTTCGGTGATTGCGCAACTGCTGTTCTACCGGTTGATGCAGCGCGGCGATCTCGTCAACGTGACGAGCCTGTTCTATCTCGTGCCCGTCGTCACCACGCTGATGGACGCCGTGTGGCTCGGCAACCGGCCCGAGCCGCTCGCGCTCGCCGGCATGGGCGCGATCATCGCCGGGCTTGCGCTCGTGTTCCGCGCGCCGGCCGCCCGTCCGCAACCCGACCGCGGGTGCGGGGGCGGGCCGCCGCGCCCGCGGGTGCGGCGGCCCGCATCGGACACATACGACGATTCCGCGAAAACCGAAAGCAACGGGAAAGATGCGTGCAAGGCGTTCGTCTTGTTTGCCCGAAAAACGCGGGATTCCCGGGGCTTTCCGCTGATTTTTAATGGTTCGGATAGCGAAAAACGCCGCCGGTTGCCTATACTCGAATTGACCGGCCCGCGTACGACGGGCCGGCCCAACTAGAAACACCCGGCATGGGGCCGGGGTGAGCGCATGCGTGCCGACTTCGGCCGATATCCCGAAAGGATGACGCCCAGGCAAGCGCTGAAGCGCCCACTTCGGTCGACACTGGAGACACGCATGACGACCTATTTCACGATCGGCGACTTCATCCTGTTGATTCCGATGGCGCTGGCCGGAGCGCTATTTCTCGGCGCGGTGCCGTGCGCCACGCAATTCCGTCACAACCTGCTGCGCGTACTCGGCGTCATTCTCGGCGTCGGCGTCGCGGTGTTGCTCGTTGAAGGCCTGCCTGCACTGATCTAGCGCCCACTCGCGCGTGCCGCACCTCGCTGCACCGCAGCGAGGCGACGTACCGCATGCGCATGGCCGACACGGCACGCGATGTTTCGCATGCCGTATCGACTTCCGGTCAGATCGCCTGATCCGTGGACGGCTTTTCCCACAGATTGATGCCGCCTTCCGTCGCGTAACGATCGATCTCCGCGAGTTCTTCCGCGGAGAATTCGAGGTTGCTCAACGCACCGACGTTCTCGCGCACCTGCTCCGCCCGGCTCGCGCCGATCAGCGCGGACGTCACGCGGCCATTACGCAACACCCACGCCAGCGCCATCTGCGCGAGGCTCTGCCCGCGCCGCTCGGCGATCGCGTTGAGCTTGCGCACATGCTCGAGGTTGTCCGCGCTCAGGTGGTCCTGCTTCAGCGAGCCGCCGCCCGGCTTGTTCACGCGCGCGTCGGCCGGCACGCCGTTCAGGTACTTCGACGTGAGCAGGCCCTGAGCGAGCGGCGTGAACGCGATGCTTCCCGCGCCGACGTCGTCGAGCGTGCCGAGCAGATCCTCTTCGATCCAGCGGTTCAGCATGTTGTACGACGGCTGGTGAATCAGCAGCGGCACCTTGTATTGCGCGAGCAGCGCGGCCATCTCGCGCGTCTTCGCGGCCGAGTACGACGAAATGCCGATGTAGAGCGCCTTGCCCTGCTGCACGGCCGATGCGAGCGCGCCCGCCGTTTCCTCAAGCGGCGTATGCGCGTCGAAACGGTGCGAGTAGAAGATGTCGACGTAGTCGAGCCCCATCCGCTGCAGGCTCTGGTCGAGGCTCGCGAGCACGTACTTGCGCGATCCGCCGCCGCTGCCGTACGGCCCCGGCCACATGTCCCAGCCGGCCTTCGTCGAGATCAGCAACTCGTCGCGATACGGCCGGAAATCCTCCTTCAGCAGCCGGCCGAAGTTGATTTCGGCGCTGCCGTACGGCGGCCCGTAGTTGTTCGCGAGGTCGAAGTGGTTGATGCCGAGGTCGAACGCGGTGCGCAGGATCTCGCGCTGCGTCGTGATCGGCGTCGAATCGCCGAAGTTGTGCCACAGGCCGAGCGACAGGGCGGGCAGTTTGAGCCCGGATTTGCCGCACGTGCGGTATTGCATGCCGGCATAACGTTCGGAAGCTGCTTCGTAGGCCATGAGTCTGTTCCGTCAGGACATCGGGGGAAGGGACGCGCGCCGGCCGCACCGATGGCGCGACGGCGGCGAAGGAGTCATACGACGACTATGGTAGCGAAACCGGCCGGATCGCGCACGGCGGCACGGCGATGGACGCGACCGCGGCACTCGCCTACACTGCGGCGTCTCGAATCACCGTTTCAGCGAGGTTGGTATGTCCCGGGTCATCTCGGTTGCACTGCTCGTCGGCGGCGTCGTGCTGCTGTATTTCGGCGGCCAGTCGTTCCATTCGATCAACGACAACGTGTCGCGCTTCTTCACCGGCTCGCCCGCGACGAAGACGATCCTGCTGATCGTCGGCGGCGCCGTTGCGTCGTTCGTCGGCCTGATCGGCCTCGCGATGCCGGGCGGCAAACGCTGATCGCGCCGCACGCACCGCTCGCGATTGCATCGAGAGCGGCGCGGTCGACGATCCGGCCTACGGTGGCCGGATCGTCGTGCCGACATCACGCGCACGAGCCGCGTTAAACGAAACGGGCGGCCAGGCCGCCCGTCGTTTCATTCGCCCGCGACGCGCCGCATCGCGCGATCGCGGCGGCTTCGCCGGCCGCCGATCGGCCTAGAACTGCACTTCCGGCTTCGACGCCGAGCGCGTGCCGGGCACCGGCCGGTTGCTCGCGCCGTGATACGTATATACGAGCGAGAACTTCACCTGATCGGAACGGTTCTGCCCGGCCGAATGCAGCGTGTTGCTGTGGAAGAACACGACGTCGCCCGTCTGCAGCGACGGGCACGTGGCCGCGTCGATCATCTTGCGGTTTTCCGGCAGATCGCTGCGGAAGAATTTCGCGTCGTCGAACGCTTCCGGCCCGAATTCGGCCGTATGCGAACCCGGCACGAGCCACAGCGCGCCGTTCTCGTTGGTCTCCGGCCCGAGCGCGAGCCACACCGACACCATGTCCGGGCGCTCGAACGCCCAGTAGCGGAAATCGCGATGCCAGCCGGTCAGGCTGCCGTACGCCGGGTGCTTCGTCATCATGCAGTTGTGATGCGCGCGCGACAGCACCGGCTCTTCACCGAAATACTCGCGCATCCATGCGCCGATTTCGGGCGCGATCGCGCGCTCGGCGAACGCCGGATCGCGCGAGTACGCATCGAGCAGCCGTCGCACCGTATGCCCGCCCGGCGCGTGCTTCGACTCGGGCGCGCCCGGATAACGCAAGTCGGCCTCGAACTCGATCGGCTCGGCGGCCTCCCGCAACTGGCGCGCCGCGATCTGCCTGAGCGCCGCGCACTGCGCTTCGCCGACGAGGCCGCGCGCGACGACGAAGCCGCGCTCGCGCAATTCCGCGACTTGCGCGCGGATCGATTCCGACTGCAATGGAGACGACATGGGATGCCAGACGTTTATCGTGTGAATGTGACGATTGTAAATCGGCGCCGGATACCGCGAACAGCGCCATTGTCGTGCGCAGGGGCATGCCAATCGCGGATTTGATCCAGCGCAAGGGAACTGTGCGACGCGGCACCTGCCTCAGCGTCAGGCGGTGTGCGGCACACGCCTTGCGGCACAAGGGTTTGTCGCGACTTTTGCCCGTCACGAATCCCCTGTAGCCTGACGCGGCCTGTCAATTCTGGCGGGCGCGGCACGCAACGGGGTTCGGTAAGATTCGTTGCGTCATCCGAGGCCGTTCATACCAGTGCGCTCTGCAGGGCGCCACCCATACAAGCGAAGCATCGTTCACATGCCATTCCGTCTGACTTCCCGTTTCAACCGCGCTGCGAAGCGTGTCGTGCCGTCCGCTCCCGCCCGCTCGCTGCGCCACCACCGCGCACGCACGCAGGCGCTGGCCGAACGTACGCACACGCACAGCCGGCTGGACGGCATCCGTGCGTGGTTCCACGCGTTTTTCTCGATGATGAGCGCGCAGGCGTTCACTCGCCGCGCCGGCCTGCGCTCGCTGCTGCAAAAGCCGTCGTCGCTGCGCGCGCTCGCGCTGCGCCGCAAGCTCGGCCCGCAGCGCCGTATCAACCGCCCGCGCCGCCTCGCGGCCAGCAACGGCTGGTTCGGGTTCGGCGCGCGTTGAGCGGGTACCCGGCGGGCACGGCCCGCTTCGATCGCCGCCGTTACGCCGGCGACCGAAGCGCATAAAAAAACCCCGGCTTGGCCGGGGTTTTTCATTTCGGGCGAACGACGCTTACGCGACGCGTGCCGTCGTCTCCACGCCGGCCGCTTCGGCCAGTGCAAGCGCCTTGTCGGTCGCTTCCCACGAGAATTCCGGCTCTTCGCGGCCGAAGTGGCCGTAAGCTGCCGTCTTCTCGTAGATCGGGCGCAGCAGGTCGAGCATCTTGATGATGCCCTTCGGACGCAGGTCGAAATGCTCGCGCACGAGCTTCGTGATCACCGCATCCGACACGCGGCCCGTGCCGAACGTGTTGACCATCACCGAGGTCGGCTCGGCCACGCCGATCGCGTACGACACCTGGATCAGCGCGCGCGACGCGAGGCCGGCCGCGACGATGTTCTTCGCGACGTAACGGCCGGCATACGCAGCCGAACGGTCGACCTTCGACGGATCCTTGCCCGAGAACGCGCCGCCGCCGTGCGGTGCGGCACCGCCGTAGGTATCGACGATGATCTTGCGGCCGGTCAGGCCGCAATCGCCCTGCGGGCCGCCGATCACGAACCGGCCGGTCGGGTTCACGAGGAACTTGATGTCGCCCTTGATCAGGTCGGCCGGCAGCGTCGGCTTGATGATTTCCTCGATCACCGCTTCGCGCAGCGCGGGCAGCTCGATGTCCGGAGCATGCTGCGTCGACAGCACGACGGTGTCGATCGAATCGGGCTTGCCGTCGACGTAGCGGACGGTGACCTGCGACTTCGCGTCCGGACGCAGCCATTGCAGGCGACCGTCGCGGCGCAGGCTGGCCTGACGCTCGACGAGGCGGTGCGACAGGTAGATCGGCAGCGGCATCAGCTCCGGCGTTTCGTCGCACGCATAGCCGAACATCAGGCCCTGGTCGCCCGCGCCTTGATCGAGGTTGTCGTCGTGTGCGCGATCGACGCCCTGCGCGATGTCCGGCGACTGCTTGTCGTACGCGACGAGCACCGCGCACCCCTTGTAGTCGATGCCGTAGTCGGTGTTGTCGTAGCCGATGCGCTTGATCGTATCGCGCGCGATCTGGATGTAGTCGATGTTGGCCGTCGTGGTGATTTCACCGGCCAACACGACGAGACCCGTGTTGCACAGCGTTTCGGCCGCAACGCGGGAGTATTTGTCCTGCTCGAGGATGGCGTCGAGAATCGCGTCCGAGATCTGGTCCGCGACCTTGTCCGGATGGCCTTCGGAGACGGATTCGGACGTGAAGAGATAATCGTTTGCCACTTTTTCAGGCTCCTGTGTGGTTACGGTGGATTTCACGTAGCCAGCTTCGTTGGGCCTGAAGCGGCGACGCTTTAGCGGATTACCAGGACCGGGCAGCGTGTGTCGCGCCAGCCGGCTTCGCCCCGCAAGTTGTCAGTTAACTCGGCGAAGCCCGTATTATAGCGGCTTTCCTGAATTGTCACAGAGCGCCGCCCGTGCTGCATCTTCCGCTGTCTTACCACCCTGTTCGCAACGTGCCGGCCAGCCGGCCTTACGGAGATTCCGCATGCTAGGCCGCCTCGGCACGCACCTCGCCATCGGCTTGCTGAAGCTGCTCGCCGTGCTGCCGTACGGTCTGACCGCACGGTTCGGCGATGGCCTCGGCTGGCTGCTGTATCAGATCCCCAGCCGGCGAAAACGCATCGTACATACGAATCTGAAACTCTGCTTCCCCGACTGGAGCGACGAGCGGCGCGAGGAAGTGGCCGGCCAGCATTTCCGTCATGCGATCCGCAGCTACGTCGAGCGCAGCGTCCAGTGGTTCGGCTCGGAGAAGAAGCTCGCGAAGCTGATCCAGGTCGACAGCGCGGTCGATCTCACCGATCCCGACCTGCCGCCGACGCTGTTCCTCGGCCTGCACTTCGTCGGCATCGAGGCCGGTTCGATCTGGCTGAACCGGTCGTTGCAGCGTCGCTGCGGATCGCTTTACCAGCCGTTCTCGAACGCGGTGCTCGAGGAAGAGGCGAAGAAGGCGCGCGGGCGCTTCGACGCCGAGATGGTCGGCCGCGCGGACAGCGCGCGCGTCGTGCTGCGCTGGCTGCGCGACCGCAAGCCGGTGATGCTCGGCGCGGACATGGACTACGGGCTGCGCAACTCGACGTTCGTCCCGTTCTTCGGCGTGCCGGCCTGCACGCTGACGGCCGTCGGCCGGCTCGCGAAGACGGGCCGCGCGCAGGTCGTGCCGTTCATCGGCGAGGTGCTGCCGAACTACAAGGGCTACCGTCTGAAGGTATTCAAGCCGTGGGATCACTACCCGACCGGCGACGACGATCTCGACGCGCGGCGGATGAACGCATTCCTCGAGGAGCAGATTCCGCTGATGCCCGAGCAGTATTACTGGGTGCACAAGCGCTTCAAGACGCGCCCGCCGGGCGAGCCGAGCCTGTACTGACCCTGCCGCGACGTTCGCGGGTGCGCCGTCATGCGCGCGCCCGCGCCCTCGCCACCTTTGGCGCACCCTTCGCGCGCGCCTGCCCGAGATCGTAGGCCGACTGCTGCGCGAGCCACAGATCGGCCTTTCCCCCGTTTTCCTCGCCGAGCCACGCTTCGAGCCGCAACGCCATTTCCGGCGAGATGCCGGCATGGCCGTGCAGGATTCGCGACAGCGCGGCACGTGTCACGCCGAGCTGCGACGCGGCCTCGGTGACGGTCAGGCCGAGCGCCGGCAGCACGTCGTCGCGCAGCGTTTCGCCCGGATGGGGCGGATTGAAGATGCGGGTCATCGCTTGAATCACCTTAGTGGTAGTCCTGGTAATCGACCAGAACGACGTCGGGGCCCTCGAATCGGAATGTCAGCCGCCAGTTGCCATTGACGCCGACTGCGTAATATCCGTCCAGCCCGCCGACGAGGCCGTGAAAACGCCAGCCGGGCACATTCATGTCGTGCGGTTTGCCCGCGACGTCGAGACGCGCCAGCATGCGCCGCAGCCTGGGCGCATGATCGGGCCGAATGCCCGCCTTGCTCCCGGTGACGAAAAACGCTTCCAGGCCCTTGTGTACCCGTGACTTGATCATGGACCTCCCACACTCGAGCGCGACGTCGACAGCATGGCCCGACTGTGTATAGCCAAACTATACGAATCACTTGATTTCCTCGTCAATCTGACCCGTACGAAAACGTTCGTCCGGGTCACCTCATACCTTCGTCCTATGTTCGGGCACGCATCGCCGGTCCCACCTCCGTTGCGCACGCTACACCACGCCAATTTGTCCGCTCGCCACGTGCCCGACCAGTCGACCCATCGACATATGCCGCACACCCGGCCCGCAGCCGGGACCCGAAGCACCGTCCCCGCGCAGGACGCCCCTGTCGGCTGCATGTATCATTTGCGGTTGAGATCAGCACGACGAACGAGGCCGCCCGGCATGGCCGCCGGCCGTTCGTGTCGTGCCGACCGCCTTGTTCGCCATGGAATTCCGGACCCAGTGAAACTCTCGTTCACCAAGATGCACGGCGCGGGCAACGACTTCGTCGTGCTCGACGGCTACTCGCGCGCGCTGCCGCCGCTCACCGAAGCGCAGGTGCGCGCACTCGCCAACCGCCACTTCGGCATCGGCGCCGACCAGTTGCTGCTGGTCGAGAAGCCGACCGTCGACGGCGCGGATTTCAAGTACCGGATCTTCAATTGCGACGGCGGCGAGGTCGAACACTGCGGCAACGGTGCGCGCTGTTTCGTGAAGTTCGTCAGCGACCGCGGCCTGACCGACAAGCGCAGCGTGCGCGTGCAGGTCATGAAGGGCCTGATCACGCTGACGCTGCAGGACAACGGCGAAGTCGTCGTCGACATGGGCGCGCCCGTGTTCGCGCCGGCGCAGGTGCCATTTGATACGGCCGGTCCAGGCACGACGAGCCTCGGCGGCCGCAACGAAGGCAACGACACGCTGTGGCCGCTCGACGTCGGCGGCGCGACGCGCTGGATCTCGACGGTATCGATGGGCAACCCGCACGCGGTGCAGGTCGTCGACGATGTCGAAGCGTATCCGGTGCTGGAAGAAGGCCCGCTGATCGAGCGCCACGCGCGCTTCCCGCAGCGCGTGAACGCCGGCTTCATGCAGATCGTGTCGCGCCACGAGGTGAAGCTGCGCGTGTACGAACGCGGCGCGGGCGAGACGCTCGCGTGCGGCACCGGCGCGTGCGCGGCGGTCGCGGCCGGCATCCGGCGCGGCCTGCTCGATTCGCCCGTGACCGTGCACACCCACGGCGGCACGCTGACGATCGGCTGGGACGGCGCGCGCGACGAAGCCGCCGCGCTGATGATGGCCGGCCCCGCCACGACCGTGTTCGAAGGCGAGATCGACCTGAACGCCTGACCCTGCAACGCCCTTGATAACTGAACGCTCCAGCCACATGAACGATCGCGAAGTCGCCGACTATCTGCTCGCCAATCCCGAATTCTTCGCGCAGCACGCCGAGTTGCTCGCGACGATCCGTCTCGCGAATCCGCACGGCAAGGCCGCGATCTCGCTGCAGGAGCGGCAGATGGAGATGCTGCGCGACAAGAACAAGCATCTCGAGCGCCGGCTCGCCGAACTCGTGCGCTACGGCCACGAGAACGACAGCCTGTCCGCGAAGTTCAGCCGCTGGACCGCGCGCGTGATCGCGGAGCGCGATCCGTACGCGCTGCCGCGCACGATCGCCGACGGCATCGCCGACGTGTTCGACGTGCCGCAGACGGCGCTGCGCGTGTGGGACGTGGCCGACACCTACGCGCAGGCCGATTTCGCCCGCCAGGTCGGCGAGGAAGTGCGCCTGTTCACGAACGGCCTGTCGACGCCGTACTGCGGCGCGAACACGGGCTTCGAGGCCGCCCAGTGGCTCGCCCCCGCGCTCGCCGCCCCGGCCGCGAGCGCGGCGGAAGGCGCCGAAGCCGCGCCGGCCGGCGACGCTGCGGCCGCATCGGTCGCGCTGCTCGCGCTGCGCGCGCCGCCCGCCGGCAACGACGCGCCCGCGTTCGGCCTGCTCGTGCTCGGCTCGCCCGATCCGCGCCGCTTCCACGACGGGATGGCCACCGACTTCCTCGCGCGGATCGCGACGCTCGCGAGCGCCGCGCTCACGCGCCTGCTGCCGCACTGATCCGCCGCACGCGATGACCGACGATCCGATCGCCGCCTACCTGTCGAACCTGAAGCACGTCAGGCAACTGTCGGAACACACGCTGCGCGCGTACACGCACGAACTCGACGAACTGAAGAAGCTCGCGGCCGGCCGGCCGCTCGACGCGTTGACCGCCGCCGACATGCGCGGCGCGGTCGTGCGCGGGCACGCGGCCGGGCTGTCCGCGCGCTCGATCTCGCACCGGCTTTCCGCATGGCGCGCGTTCTATCGCTGGTTCGCGCAGCGCGTCGAGATGCCCGCGAACCCCGTCGCCGGGGTACGCGCGCCCAAGCGCGAGAAATCGCTGCCCAAGGCGCTGTCGGTCGACGATGCGGTCACGCTCATGGACACGCCGCTGCCCGACACGACCGAAGGCATCCGCGACCACGCGATCCTCGAGCTGTTCTATTCGTCGGGGCTGCGCCTCGCCGAACTGGTCGGGCTCGACGTCCGGTACACGCAGGCCGACGGCTATCGCTCGGCCGGCTGGCTCGATCTCGCCGAAGCCGAGGTCACCGTGCGCGGCAAGGGCAACAAGGAGCGCAAGGTGCCGGTCGGCCGCAAGGCGATCGACGCGCTGAACGCATGGCTCGCGGTGCGCGATCAATTCGTGAAGCACGATCCGCATCCGCTGTTCGTGTCGGTGCGCGGCAACCGGATGTCGCCGGGCGTCGTGCGCGAGCGCGTGAAGCGCGCGGCGCTCGCCGCCGGCATCCCCGCCAACGTCCACCCGCACGTGTTGCGCCACTCGTTCGCGACGCACGTGCTGCAGTCGAGCGGCGACCTGCGCGCGGTGCAGGAACTGCTCGGCCACGCGAGCGTCGCCGCGACGCAGATCTACACGTCGCTCGACTTCCAGCATCTCGCGAAGATTTACGACAGCGCGCATCCGCGCGCGAAGAAGCGCGACTGACGCGCGTCCCGTCTTATCCGCCGCGCGCGGCGGCCGGCCCCGGCCGGCGTCGCGCGCGGCCCATTTCGATCTCATCATGCAAACCGTCACCCTCAAGCCGTCCAAGGAAAAATCGCTGCTGCGCCGCCATCCGTGGATCTACGCCAATGCGATCGACCGGGTCGACGGCAAGCCCGCGCCCGGCGCGACCGTGCTCGTGCGCGCGCACGACGGCCGCTTCCTCGCGCGTGGCGCGTACAGCCCGCAGTCGCAGATCCGCGTGCGGGTGTGGAGCTTCGACGAGCACGAGCCGATCGACCACGCGTTCTTCAAGCGCCGCGTGCAGCGCGCGGTCGCGCACCGCACGACGATGGTGTCGGGCACGGGCGCGGTGCGGCTCGTGTTCGGCGAAGCCGACGGGCTGCCGGGGCTGATCGTCGACTACTACGTCGCGGACACCGCCGAAGCCGGCGCGGCGCCGCGCGGCCAGCTCGTCTGCCAGTTCATGGCCGCGGGCGTCGAAGCGTGGAAGGACGCGATCGTCGCGGCGCTCACCGGCGCGACCGGCTGCCCGAACGTGTACGAGCGCTCGGACGTGTCGATCCGCGACAAGGAAGGGCTCGAACAGACGACCGGCGTGCTGGCCGGCGACGCGCCGCCCGCGACGCTGATCGCGAACGAAAACGGCGTGCGCTATCACGTCGACGTGCCGAACGGCCACAAGACGGGCTTCTACGTCGACCAGCGCGACAACCGCGCGCTCGTCGCGCAGTACGCGGCCGACCGCGACGTGCTGAACTGCTTCTGCTACACGGGCGGCTTCTCGCTCGCGGCGCTCAAGGGCGGCGCGAAACGCGTGGTGTCGATCGATTCGTCGGGCGATGCGCTCGCGCTTGCGCAGCAGAACGTCGCGGCCAACGGCTTCGACGCCGAACGCGCGACCTGGCTCGACGCCGATGCGTTCAAGACGCTGCGCCGCCTCGTCGACGAAGGCGAGCGTTTCGACCTGATCGTGCTCGATCCGCCGAAGTTCGCGCCGACCCGCGACAGCGTCGATCGCGCGGCGCGCGCGTACAAGGACATCAACCTGAACGGCTTCAAGCTGCTGCGCCCGGGCGGCCTGCTGTTCACGTACTCGTGCTCGGGCGCGATCGACATGGACCTGTTCCAGAAGATCGTCGCGGGCGCCGCCGCCGACGCGAAGGTCGACGCGCGCATCCTGAAACGGCTCGGCGCGGGCGTCGATCATCCGCTGCTCGCCGCGTTCCCGGAAGGCGAATATCTGAAGGGCCTGCTGTTGCAAATCGTCTGACCGCCCCGATCTTGGCGCGTGACCGTCCGTCGGCCGCGGCCTGGCGCCCGGCGGATCCGCGCTTCCGCCTGTCGTTCGGACGACGGGCGAGGGCTTGACAGGTATGTTTCAATGGATGGTTGTGCGCCCCGGCTCGCAGTGCGAGGGCGCGACGCACATCCTCGTTTTGACCCCGATTCACGAACCACAGGCGACCGACATGGCCACTCCCGTCACCATCCTCACCGGCTTCCTCGGCAGCGGCAAGACGACGCTGCTCAAGCGCATCCTGAACGAACAGCACGGCATGAAGATCGCCGTGATCGAGAACGAGTTCGGCGAAGAGAACATCGACAACGAAATCCTCGTGCAGGATTCGAACGAGCAGATCATCCAGATGAGCAACGGCTGCATCTGCTGCACGATCCGCGGCGACCTCGCCCGCGCGCTCGGCGATCTGGCCGCGAAGAAGCGCGAAGGCAAGCTCGATTTCGACCGCATCGTGATCGAGACGACCGGCCTCGCGAACCCCGGCCCCGTCGCGCAAACTTTCTTCATCGACAGCGAGATCGCCGACGATTTCCTGCTCGACGCGGTCATCACGCTGGTCGACGCGAAGCACGCGAACGCGCAGCTCGACGAACACGAAGTGGTGCAGCGCCAGGTGGGCTTCGCCGATCGCCTGTTCATCACGAAGTCGGACCTGGTCGACGACCAGACCGTCGCGGGCCTCAAGCACCGCCTGATGCACATGAACCCGAAGGCCGTGATCAAGCTCGTGAATTTCGGCGAAGCGGACATCAAGGAAATCTTCGACCTGCGCGGCTTCAACCTGAACGCGAAGCTCGAGATCGATCCCGATTTCCTCGCCGAGGACGATCACGCGCACGACCATCACGATCACGGCCATGACCACGATCACGCGAATTGCGACCACGATCACGGCCAATGCGCGCACGATCACGACCACGGCCACCATCATCACCACCACGCGCACCACGACGACAAGATCAAGTCGTTCGTGTACCGCAACGACCGCCCGTTCGACCCGAACAAGCTGGAAGACTTCCTCGGCGGCATCCTGCAGATCTACGGCGAGCGGATGCTGCGCTACAAGGGCGTGCTGTACATGAAGGGCGTCGACCGCAAGGTCGTGTTCCAGGGCGTGCACCAGATGATGGGCAGCGACCTCGCGGCGAAGTGGCTGCCGGTCGAGAAGAAGACCAACAAGATGGTGTTCATCGGCGTCGACCTGCCGCAGGACCTGATCACCGACGGCCTCGACGCCTGCCTCGCCTGACCCGCGCGGGCGCCCGCCGCGCCCCGCTGCCCGGCCGCCAGCGCAGGCGGCCGCGGCCGCCGCGCGGCACCTTTTTTGGGCAGGGTTTCGCCGTCATCGCTTTTTCGCGATTTGCGCGTTATATTTTCTAGATATTGGCGCAGCCGACGGGGATCGACCCGATACGGCGCCCGCTTGCGATTCAGTTACAATACGTGCCCGCTGGAGTACGGTAACAAACAGGCCCGGTTCTTGCTGAACCAGTTTTCCGGGCATCGCAACCGCGCCGGATCGCCCATCCGCCTCCCGGCCGCGGCCGATGCGATGTGCCGCGCAGCACCCCGGTTCGCAGCGCGCGCAACTCCGCGCCAGGCCTATCCTGGTATTTGAGAACCGGTTTTCCAGAGGCTTTCGGCCCCGCGGCGGCAAATCGCAAATGATTGCAAGGGCGGTTGCGGGTAATCCCAAAGTGCAGGCAATATCTCTCGATTTGCCGCACATTGAAGAAGCAAGCAGATGACGAAGAAACTCTTGACCGAAGCCGAAATCCTGAAGATGAGCGACAAGGATTACATGAATGAGGATCAGCTCGCCTTCTTCAAAAATCGGCTCGAACAGTTGCAGGCGGACATCCTCAAGAATGCAGGCCAGACGACCGAGAACCTGCGCGAGACGGTGATCGTCCCCGATCCCGCCGACCGCGCGACGATCGAGGAAGAGCACGCGCTCGAGCTGCGTACGCGCGATCGCGAACGCAAGCTCCTCAAGAAGGTTCAACAGTCGCTCGCCCGCATCGATTCCGGCGATTACGGCTGGTGCGAGGAAACCGGCGAACCGATCGGCATTCCGCGCCTGCTCGCGCGCCCGACCGCCACGCTGTCGCTCGAAGCGCAGGAGCGCCGCGAGCTGCGCCAGAAGCTGTTCGGCGACTGATCGAGCGGCGCTCCGCTCAGACACGCTGCTTCCCGAAAGCGCGCGGCCTGCCGCGCGCTTTTTGTTTTCCCGGCACCGGTTCCCGGCCGCCGGCCGATTTGCCTTCCCCTCTTGATATCCCGGCGCCCGCCCTAAAATGAAACGGACGCGCGCCGGGCCGCTCCCTGGCGCACTGCGGATTCACGCGGCGGCGCATCGCGCCGCCCGACTCTTCCCCGTTTTTCTCAAGGAACGCAGATGGAGCAATTTCACGGCACGACCATCGTTTCGGTCCGGCGCGGCGACCAGGTCGCGCTCGGCGGCGACGGCCAGGTAACCCTCGGCAACATCGTCATGAAGGGTGGCGCGCGGAAAGTGCGGCGGATCTACAACAACCAGGTTCTGGTCGGATTCGCGGGCGGCACCGCCGATGCGTTCTCGCTGCTCGACCGCTTCGAGGCGAAGCTCGAGAAGCACCAGGGCAACCTGACCCGCGCGGCCGTCGAGCTCGCGAAGGACTGGCGCACCGACCGGATGCTGCGCCGCCTCGAGGCGATGCTGATCACGGCCGATGCAACCACCACGCTCGTGATCACCGGCAACGGCGACGTGCTCGACCCGGAAGGCGGCATCTGCGCGATCGGCTCGGGCGGTGCGTACGCGCAGGCCGCGGCCCGCGCGCTGGTCGAGAACACCGAGCTGTCCCCGCGCGAGATCGTCGAGAAGTCGCTCGGGATCGCCGGCGACATGTGCATCTACACGAACCACAACCGCATCATCGAAACGATCGAGTAAGGACAGCCCCATGAGCACCATGACCCCTGCCGAGATCGTCTCGGAACTCGACAAGCACATTATCGGCCAGGCAAAGGCGAAGAAGGCCGTCGCCGTCGCGCTGCGCAACCGCTGGCGCCGCCAGCAGGTCGCCGAGCCGCTGCGCCAGGAAATCACGCCGAAGAACATCCTGATGATCGGGCCGACGGGCGTCGGCAAGACCGAAATCGCGCGCCGCCTCGCGAAGCTCGCCGACGCGCCGTTCATCAAGATCGAAGCGACCAAGTTCACCGAAGTCGGCTACGTCGGCCGCGACGTCGACAGCATCGTGCGCGACCTGATCGAGATCTCGGTCAAGCAGACGCGCGAATCCGAAATGCGCAAGGTCCGCAGCAAGGCGACCGACCAGGCGGAAGACCGTATCCTCGACATCCTGCTGCCGCAGCCGCGCGCGGTAGGCTTCGGCGGCAATGCCGAGCACGCGAACGACGACAACAACGCGACGCGCCAGACGTTTCGCAAGCGTCTGCGCGAAGGCCAGCTCGACGACAAGGAAGTCGAGCTCGACCTCGAGCAGCCGTCGGTCGGCATGGACATCATGGCGCCGCCCGGAATGGAAGAGATGACCGAGCAGATCCGCTCGATGTTCTCGAACCTCGGCAGCGGCAAGAAGCAGCGCCGCAAGGTGAAGATCAAGGAAGCGCTGAAGCTGCTGACCGACGAGGAAGCGGCGAAGATGCTCAACGAAGAGGAAGTGAAGACGAAGGCCGTGCAGAACGTCGAGCAGAACGGCATCGTGTTCCTCGACGAGATCGACAAGATCACGTCGCGCAACAACGAAGGCAGCGGCGGCGAAGTGTCGCGCCAGGGCGTGCAGCGCGACCTGCTGCCGCTCGTCGAAGGCACGACGGTCAATACGAAGTACGGGATGGTGAAAACCGATCACATCCTGTTCATCGCGAGCGGCGCGTTCCACCTCGCGAAGCCGAGCGACCTGATTCCGGAGCTGCAAGGCCGCTTCCCGATCCGCGTCGAACTCGATTCGCTGTCGGTCGAAGATTTCGAGGCGATCCTCGATGCCACCGACGCGAGCCTCGTCAAGCAATACCAGGCGCTGCTCGCCACCGAGGACGTGCAGCTCGAATTCGCCGACGACGGCATCCGGCGCCTCGCCGAGATCGCGTTCGCGGTCAACGAGAAAACCGAGAACATCGGCGCGCGCCGGCTGTACACGGTGATCGAGAAGCTGCTCGAGGAAGTGTCGTTCTCGGCCGGCAACCACGCCGGCGAACGCGTGACGATCGACGCGCAGTATGTCGACCGCGCGCTCGGCGAAGTGTCGCAGGACGAGGACCTGTCGCGCTACGTGCTGTAACGCGCGCGTCGCCGGATGAAAAACGGGCGGCCCCTTTCGTCGGCGGCCGCCCGTTTTCGTTGGTGCGCCGCTTACCTTACTGCCGCACCGGCTTCTTCGCGAGCTTGCGCTGCAGCGTGCGGCGGTGCATGTTCAGCGCCCGCGCGGTCGCCGAAATGTTGTTGTTGTTCTCCGCCAGCACGCGCTGGATGTGCTCCCATTCGAGCCGGTCCACCGACAGCACGACCGGATTCTCGAGCGCCTCGTCGGCCTGCACTTCGGTCGCGTTGGTCTGCAGCGCGGCGAGGATCGACTCGACGTTCGCCGGCTTCGCGAGGTAGTTGTCGGCGCCCTCCTTCACGGCCTGCACGGCGGTCGCGATGCTCGCATAGCCGGTCAGCACCAGAATCCGCGCATCGGGCTGCAGGTCGCACAACGGCGCGATCAGGCTCAACCCCGAATCCTCGCCGAGATGCAGGTCGACGGTGATGAACTGGAACTTGCCGCCCGCGGCGAGCCGCAGCGCCGCCTCCTTGTCGTGCGCCTGCTGGACCGCGTAACCGCGGCGCTCGAGGCCGCGCGCGAGCGTGCCCGCGAACACCTCGTTGTCGTCGATCACCAGGAAATTGTTCTCGCTCATGTGGTTTCTCCGTCTACGTGTTGGTTGAGACAGCCGGCAGCGCGACGCGCACGACCGGCAGGCGCAGCACGGCCCGCGTGCCGCGCCCGGTCGCGGTGCCGGCCGCGCGGCTGTCCGGCGCGCCGGCTGGCCGTTCGGCTGGACGTGCACCCGTGCGCGAGCCCGCGCGTTGTCCCGATGCGGCCGCCGCGTGGCCATTCGCCGCACCGCCGGCCCGCCCGTTGCCGCCCACCGCGCGCGGCGTCACATCGGACAGTTCGATCTCGCCGCCGAGCCGCGCGGCCGCGCTGAACGCCAGATACAGGCCGACGCCGTGCCCGCCCTGCGTGCTGTCGACCGGCATCGCGCCGAGCGATTCGCGCAGCGCGGCCGGAATGCCGGGCCCGTCGTCGCATACCTCGAATTCGATTTCGTCGGCCGTGCCGCCATGCGCGACCTTCGCGGCGAGCGTCACCCGCTGCGGGCTCGCGCGCGCGGCGTTGTCGAGCAGGATCGTCAGGATCTGGCCGGCCGCGACCGTATCGTCGAGCGCGACGCCCGCCGGGCGCGCGCCGAGCAACTCGAACTGCACGTGCGGATGCCGCAGGCGCCAGTGCTCGACGAACGTGTCGAGCCAGTCGTCCACCGGCTGGCGGCTGGCCGGCGCGCTCGCGCGACTGCGCAGGCGCGCGAGCGCCGACGTGCACAGCGACATCTGCTCCTCGAGCACCTTCAGGTCGGCCTCGTAGCGCGCGAGCCCCGGATCGGCGCGCGCCGCGTCACGCAACTCCTCGGCCAGCATCGCGATCGTCGACAGCGGCGTGCCCATTTCATGCGCGACGGTGGCGGCCTGCACGCCGAGCGCGACGGCCCGCTCGTCGCGCAGCAGATGCTGCTGCGCCTCGCCGAGCGCCGCATCGCGCTGGCGCAGCGCGTTCGACATGCGCGCGACGAACCACGCGATCAGCCCGACGCTGACCATGAAGTTCGCCCACATGCCGGTACGGTAGTAATCGAACAGATTCGCCGGGTTGTCCATGTTGAGCGGCACCGAATCGAAGCCGAGCGCCGCGTAGCAGGCGACCGCGAACGCCGCGAGCCAGATCATCAGGTGCCACGGCAGCACGGCCGCCGCGATCGCGAGCGACGGCAGGTACAGCGACACGAACGGGTTGGTCGTCCCGCCCGACAGGAACAGCAGCGCGGACAGCGCGCCGAGGTCGACCCACAGCTGGCCGAGCAGCTCGAAATTGGTCTCGGGCCGCGCACGCAGCACGCGCACCCAGGTCAGCGCGTTGAAAACGATTTCGAGCGCGATGACCATCAGCATCGCCGGCAACGGCAGATGCACGCCGAAATAGGTCTGCACGACGCCGATCGTCACGAGCTGGCCGATGATCGCGAGATTGCGGAGCCAGAACAGGTGACTGAGGTTGACGCGCCCGGTGGTGGTGATTCGTTGCATCCGGGCAGTTTACCCGTTTAGCGGGCGGCGCCTCTAGCGGGGCCGGATCCACTCGCAGGAACGGGCGACGCGCGTGCGTGGCGCGGCCTCTCAACCGGCCGCGCCGGCCATGCGCTGCGCGATCTCGTCGGCCAGGCATTCGGGGCATCGGCACCGCGCACCGGCCGCGGGCGGCGTGCCGCCGGGCGGCACCGGCATCGCCGCGCACCAGCAGTCGAACGGCTGCGTATGCGCGCCGCAGTCGAAGCCGCGCCCGCAGTGCGGGCAGCGCGCGCGGCGCGGAACGGAACGGGCGTCGGCGGCGGAATCGGTCATGGCGCAATCGCGGAAACGGGCGGGACATCGCCCCACGCGACAAGCATAGCGCGGTGGAAGGATTTTGCACGCCGGCCGCCTGGCCGGGATCCGTCGCAAATGCGCGCGTGGCGGCCGGCCGAAGCCACCCGCGCGGTGCCGCCCGAATCGCGCCGCGCCATAGCCGGCGGGCCGCCGCGTGCGATGCCGCGTCGCGCCGCCGGGGGTTCCGCCCCGCCCAAAAACCCGATGCTGCGCTGCGCCACTCCTGTACAATTCGCCCTGTTTCAACCGTTCCCAGCCAGAGCCGCCGCCATGTCCGAGCCCATCGACCTCTCGCAGATCGCCCCCACGCTGAAAGCAGAAATCCTCGCGGAGGCGCTGCCGTACATCCGCCGTTACCACGGCAAGACCGTGGTGATCAAATACGGCGGCAACGCGATGACGGAAGAGCGGCTCAAGCAGGGCTTCGCACGCGACGTGATCCTGCTGAAACTGGTCGGCATCAACCCGGTGATCGTCCACGGCGGCGGTCCGCAGATCGATCACGCGCTGAAGAAGATCGGCAAGGCCGGCACCTTCATCCAGGGCATGCGCGTCACCGACGAAGAGACGATGGAAGTCGTCGAATGGGTGCTGGGCGGCGAAGTGCAGCAGGACATCGTGATGCTGATCAATCACTTCGGCGGCCACGCGGTGGGCCTGACGGGCAAGGACGGCGGCCTGATCCATGCACGCAAGCTGCTGATGCCGGACCGCGACAACCCGGGCCAGTACATCGACATCGGCCAGGTCGGCGAAGTCGAGGCGATCAATCCGGCGGTCGTGAAGGCGCTGCAGGACGATGCGTTCATCCCGGTGATCTCGCCGATCGGCCTCGGCCAGGACGGCCTGTCGTACAACATCAACGCGGATCTGGTCGCGGGCAAGCTCGCCACGGTGCTGAACGCCGAGAAGCTGCTGATGATGACCAACATCCCGGGCGTGATGGACAAGGACGGCAACCTGCTGACCGACCTGTCCGCCCGCGAGATCGACGCGCTGTTCGAGGACGGCACGATCTCGGGCGGCATGCTGCCGAAGATCTCCTCGGCGCTCGACGCCGCGAAGAGCGGCGTGAAGTCGGTGCACATCGTCGACGGCCGGATCGAGCACTCGGTGCTGCTGGAAATCCTGACCGAGCAGCCGTTCGGCACGATGATCCGCTCGCATTGAGCGCGCGCCGCCCACCCTCCCGCACCGACCTGCCGGCGTCATTGCGACGCCGGCGCATCTCCCGCAGCCGGCCGCGCGCCGGCACGCCCGTCTGGCTGTTCGATCTCGACAATACGCTTCACCACGCATCGCATGCGATCTTTCCCGAGATCAACCGTGCGATGACGCAATACATCGTCGACGCGCTGCAGGTCGAGCGCACCGAAGCCGATCGCCTGCGCAACGGCTACACCGAGCGCTACGGCGCCGCGCTGCTCGGCCTCACGCGCCATCATCCGATCGACCCGCACGACTTCCTGCGCGTGGTCCACACGTTTTCCGACCTGCCCGCGATGGTGCGCGCCGAGCGCGGCTTGGCGCGCATCGTCGCCGCGCTGCCGGGCCGCAAGCTGATCCTGACCAACGCACCGGAAAACTATGCACGCGCGGTGCTGCACGAGCTGGGCATCGAGCGGCTGTTCGAGCGCGTGATCGCGATCGAGCACATGCGCGACCGCCGCGCGTGGCGCGCGAAGCCCGACCATGCGATGCTGCGCCGGACGCTGCGCGCCGCGCATGCGCGGTTCGCCGACGCGATCCTCGTCGAGGATACGCGTAGCCACCTGAAGCGCTACAAGCGTCTGGGCATCCGCACGGTATGGATCACGGGCCACCTGCCCGGCCATTTGCCGGCAACCGGACGGCCGCATTATGTCGATCAGCGCATTCGTTCGTTAAAATCGCTGCGACTGGGCACACGATCGGGGCGACAAAAATGCAGCCGACTTACCCGCAGGACCAAGCCGTAACGGAAGACAAGGCCACGCCGTCCCGCCCGCGCCCCAAGCCGGGCGAGCGCCGCGTGATGATCCTGCAGATGCTCGCGGCGATGCTCGAGGCCCCGAAGCCGGAAAAAATCACGACAGCCGCGCTCGCGGCCCGGCTCGACGTGTCGGAAGCGGCGCTGTACCGGCACTTCACCAGCAAGGCGAAGATGTACGAAGGGCTGATCGAGTTCATCGAGCAGGCGCTGTTCGGCCTCGTCAACCAGATCGTCGCGAAGGAGCCGAACGGCGTGCTGCAGGCGCGCACGATCGCGCTGACGATGCTCAATTTCGCCGCGAAAAACCCGGGAATGACACGCGTGCTGACCGGCGAGGCGCTGGTCGGCGAGGACGAGCGGCTCACCGAACGCGTGAACCAGTTGCTCGATCGGATCGAGGCGACCGTCAAGCAATGCCTGCGGGTCGCACGCACCGAGGCGAATGCGCCGCAGGACGGCGCGACGCCGTTCGCGCTGCCGGCCGACTACGATCCCGCTGCGCGGGCGAGCCTGCTCGTCAGCTACGTGATCGGCCGGTGGCACCGGTTTGCCAAAGGCGGGTTTCAGAAGCCGCCCGGCGAGCAGGCCGATGCGCATTTGCGGTTGATCCTGCAGTGAACGCATGAGACGAGCCATGGCCTGGCGACCGCGCGCCCTGGCTTCCGCCGGCGGCTCTGCCCGAATCGCCACTCCGTCACACGCGGGTGATCGGTCAGACGAACCGGCATCTGCTCCGCTCGGCTATCGGCCGGCGCCGACAACTGTCGGGCAGCTTCCCATTGTTTCAACTCGGCCTGCAACGATCGCAATGCGTCGCCGCACGGCCAGTCGGCACCGCATGGGGCGGGCGCACCCGATGAGGTCGTATCGGACGTATCGACGGGCGCCGTCGAGCGAAGCTTCGCCGGCATGCGAGGCAATACGGTTCGCACGGGTACCGGGCGCATCCTCTGCCGCTCGCGAACCGACATGCCCGCCATGTCGGACGTCCTTGGCGGCGGCAAGCGCAACGCCGGCACCGCGTGGGCACCCTTCCGGCGCGGCGAATCGGGCGGCATCCCGGATTGACCGGCGCTCGGCATAGAAATCGATGCGGGTGCCGAAGCGGCCGGGAAAGCCGATGCCAGGCTCGACGCCGACGCAGGGTCCGAGGCCGATGCCGGGCGCAGCGTCGCAGCCGACTCGGCAGCCGCCGCCACGATCGATGCGGATCCCGCGCTCCCTTCGGGCAGCCTTCCTCGCGCCACACGACCGAATTCCGCCCAGCGGTCCGCCAGCATCCCGCCGAAAAGCACCGTCAGCGCCGTACCGAGCAATGCGCCCCCGATCGCAGCCAACATGACGCGGCCACGGCCGCGCGGCGGCGGTGTGCGACTCCATGCAAGATTGTCGTGCCCGAAATCGGCAGCCCCTGCGGCCGCGGCGACAGCCACACCGCGGCGCGACCGTGGCGCCGGCAGATAGACGCCCCCCGGCGACAGATGCGCGAACTGACCCGGGACGCCGCGCCGGACGCCATAAGGCGCAGGCAGATAGGAAGCCGCCCGCGGCGGCGGCAATGCAAACCAGTTATCGATCGATCCAGGATTCATGATTTCCCTCGTTGCCCGGCGCGACGCCAGGCACCGCGCGATGCGTCATCCTTCACGCAGCCATTGCACGAGCATGCCGGCCGATGCGTAGCCGCGCAGCGTCGCGGCATAGCCGTCGAAGCGGTACGCCACCTCGTTGACGCGATTGTTGTAGTCGTCGCTTTCGGCAATCAGCACGTCGAGCAGCGAGCGGCGCCCGAGGTGATACCACTGATCGAAAAATGCGCTGCGCACGCGCGCCGATTCCACCGACAGGTCGCGATACTGGTCCGCGCGCTCGCCGAATGCATGCGCATCTTCCTCGGCGCTGCGCACCTGGTACTCCAGATCCAGGCGCATCTGCTCGACCCCGCGCCAGCTTGCCGACGCACGATACGTCGCCGCATCGGTCGCCGCGGTTGCGGCACCGCCCGTGAACGCGTTCCACGTCAGCGTGAGCATCGTCTGCCAGGGCATCCGGCGTCCGATCGAGTCGCGTCCGGTATTCGTGCTGACGACCCAGTTCAGTTGCGGCTTCGACGCCGCCCGCACCGCATCGCGGTTCAGCTCCGCCGCGCTGGCTTCGGCACGTGCCTGCCGCAGTCGCGGATTCTCGTCGAGCGCGGACATCAGCCGATCGAGGTTGCCCGGATGCAGCGGCCAGCTCGATTCCGCCGGAATCGGCACCGGCCGTTCCCCCACCAGCTTGCGAAGATTCAGCTCGGCCGTTCGGCATTTCGCCAGTGCCGCGTCGCGGCTCGCTTCGGCCTGCAGCAAGCGGGCCTTCGCCTGCGTCAGCTCGCTGCCGCGGCCGCGGTCGACCGCGACGATTTCGTCGAGCATTCGTACGAGGCGTGACATCCGGTCGACGAAACGCTGGCTCAGCGCGGCAATGTTGCGTTGCTTCGAAAGCTCGACGAGCGTGGCGGCGACCTGATAGGCGGAATCCTCCATCTGCGCGACGTAGCGTTCCTGGCCGGCGCTCGCCAGATCCTGCCGGCTGCCGATCGTTTTATCGGTGCGTCCCCAGTCGAACAGCGTCGTCGTCAGGTTCACGCTCAGTGCGTTGCCCGGATCGTACGCGCTGCCAGCGTTCGAGCCGAACTGCGCGGCACGCGTCTGGCCGCTCAACTGCAATTGCGGCCAGCGCGCACCCTTCGCCTGATCGACGTCCGATTGCGCAGCCTGGTACTCCGCGTACAAGCGCCGCACCTGCGGGCTGACGTCGACCGCCGCTTCAGCCGCCGTGTACAGCATCCGCCGCAGGTCACGCTCCGTCATCGCGGAGGCAGGGGCCGAGCCCGATGCGGCATCCTCGGGCGCTGACACGAGAACACCTGCGCGCGAATCCGCGGCGCCGGATGCGCGTGATACGGTGCGCGAATCGCTCGCCGTCGACCGCGACGCAGCCTCGACCGACTCACTCTCCATCGAAGTCGACGCCGGCGCCGACGTCAAAGGCGCCGATGCCGATGCAGGAGACACCCATGTCGATACCGGAACCGACGTCGAAGCCACCATATGCGGCTCCCTGACACTGGCGGCATGCGCCACCCCAACCACCTGCCACACCGACAGCGCGAGCAGCACCGCCGATACGGCGCCCCGGCACACCCAGCCCCGTTCGCGCACACCGACGCGTGCGCGGATAACTCGAAAGCCGCTCATGATCACCGCTCCCTGAAGGCCTCGCGGGCCTTGAAAATCGGCTTGAGCAGGTAATCGAGCACCGTCTTCTCGCCGGTGCGGATATCGACCGTCGCCTGCATGCCCGGCAAGACGGGCAGATGCTTGCCGGCCGCGACCAGCGCGTCCGCATCCGTCTCGACCATGAGCCGGTAGTAATTCGCGTCGGGACGCCCCATCGCCGCCTTCTGATCGTCCTTCAACGTGTCCGGACCGACGCTGACGACGTGCCCGGACAGCCCGCCGTAGATCGCGAAGTCGTACGCGCTCAGCTTCACGAGCACCGGCAATCTCGGCCGCAGGAACGCAACGTCGGACGGCTTGATCCGTGCCTCGACCAGCACGCGGCCGTCGAGCGGCGCGATCTCCATGATGTGCTCGCCCGACTGCACGACGCCGCCTGCCGTGCGGATGCGGATGTTCTTCACCACGCCGCGCATCGGCGCGACGACGTCGGTGCGCGCCAGCACGTCCGCGCGGCCGGCCAGTACCTCGTTGGTTTGCGCGAGCTCCTGCTCGAGCCGCGACAGCTCGGTGCTGGCATCCGCGGTAAACCGGCTCCGGCGTTCCGCGATCTGGGCATCGATGTCCGTCGCCTGACGCCGCATGCGCAGCATCTCGACTTCGGAAACGAGCCCCTTCGCCGCGAGCGGCTCCGACATCGCGATCTCGCGCCGCACCAGCGCCTGGCTCCGCCGCAACGCGGCGACCTGCTCGTCGAGCGCCTGGCGGCGCGCACGGTAGGTCGCGGTTGCCTGCGCGACGAGGCCCGGTTCACGCTTCACCTCTTCCGCAAAGGTCAGCTGCGCCCCATACGCCTCGGCGCGCACGCGCGACACGTTCGCCTGCAACTCCAGCGCCTTGGTCGATACTTCGCGATAGCTCGCCTGCGCGCGCGCCGGATCGATCTTCGCGAGCAGTTGTCCCTTCTCGACCACCTCGCCCTCGTGCACCGCCACCGACTGGACGATGCCGCCCTCGAGGCTCTGAATCCATTGCTCGCGGCTCGGCGACACCACCGTCGCATCGCTGCGCGTGACCTCCTCGACGCGAGCGAAGTGCGCCCAGACGAGCCCCGCGACCAGCACCACGGCAACCACGTAGAGCGTCAACTGCGCGCCGGCGGACGAGCGCACCAGCAGCGCCTCGCGGATGTCGCTCATGTACGCGACATCGGCCGCTCTCAGGCGCGGCGCCCGCTTGCGGCCCAGCATCGATCGAATCCGATGCATCACGATGCCTCCGCTGTCATGGCCGCCGGTGCCGACGCCGCTGTTTGATCCGTGGCCACCGCTCCCGCGCCGCGCTCGACCACGCGCACTTTCGGCGCCCGGCTTCGCTGCGGCTCGTCGGGCGACGCGTGATGCCCGGTCGGCCCAACCGGCTCGGGCTGCCCCGACAACGCCGCCAGCACGCGGGCCTTGTCCCCATCCATCACGACCTTGCCCTGATCGACGATCACGATCCGGTCGACCAGCGTCAGCAACGACGTGCGATGCGTCACCACGACCAGCGTCTGGCCGGCGCTCGCCTGCTTCAGATGCTCGATGAAGAGCGATTCCGTCTGGGTGTCCATCGCGCTCGTCGGCTCGTCCAGCAGCAACGTGCGCGGCCGCGCGATCAGGCTGCGCGCCAGCGCGACGAGCTGACGCTGGCCACCCGACAGGTCGCGCCCGTTCTCGCCGACCTGCAGGTTCACGCCCATCGGATGCCGGGCGACCAGCGCATCGAGCCCCGTCAGTTGCAGCACACGCAGCAATTCCGCGGCCGGCACGTCGGGACGACCGATCGTGATGTTCTCGCGCAGCGACCCGTAAAACAGCCGGCTGTCCTGACCGACGTAGCCGAACGCACGGCGCCAGTCGGCCGGCGCGATCTGTGCAGCGTCGAGCCCGTCGGCGAGCAGCTTGCCCTCTGTCGGTTGATAAAGCCGCGCGATCAGGCGCAGCAGCGTCGATTTCCCGCTGCCGACCCGTCCGAGTATCGCGACGCGCTCACCCGGCCGAATCTCCACCGACACCTTGTCCAGCGCGGGTGCGTTTTCCTGCAGCCCGGCCGACGGATACGCGAACGACACGCCGTCGAGCTTCACGTGGCCGCTGAGCGGCGGCTTCGCCAGATAGTCCTGCCCCGGCTCGTGCTCGACCGGCATCGCCATCAGTTCGTTGAGCGAATGCAGGGCCGTCTTCGCCTGCTGGAAACGCAGCGCGAGCCCCATCACCTGGCTGAGCGGCGCCGTCACGCGGCCCGCGAGCATCACCGAGCCGATCAGCGCGCCCTGGGTCAGCTTGCCTTCGCCGATCAAGTACACGCCCGCGATCACGATCACCACGGTCTGCATCTGCTGCAGGAACGCAACGCAACTGGTCGCCATGCTGGACAGCTGCCGCGACTGCATCGACGAGGCCGCCGTCTTCGCGCTGAACGCGTCCCAGCGGTGGCGCATCGCGCCTTCTCCGCCGACCGCCTTGAGCGTCTCGAGCCCGTCGATCGATTCGATCAACACGCCTTGCTTGAGCGACGCCTCGCGCAGGTTTTCGCGCATCGCTCGCGCGAGCGGCCACTGCACGATCGCACCGAGGCCGACGATCAGCGGAATCATCAGCAGCGGAATCCAGCCGAGCGGACCGCCAACCGCGAACACCACCGCGACGAACAGGAACACGAACGGGAGATCGGAGATCGCCGACAGCGTCGCCGACGTCGCGAAGTCCCGCACCGACTCGAACTCGCGCAGCCGGTGCGCGAACGATCCGGCCGACGCCGGCCGGCGCTCCAGCCGGATTGCCAGCGCCTGCCGGAACAGCAGGCTGCCGAGCACCAGATCGGCCTTCTTGCCGGCGGTGTCGAGCACGTGCGCGCGTACATGCCGCGATACGGCTTCCATTAGCATCGCGAACGCCACCCCGATCGCGAGCGACCAGAGCGTCACGTATGCCTGGTTCGGGACGACGCGGTCGTACACGTTCATCGTAAAGAACACGCTGGCGAGGCCGAGCACGTTGATCAGAAACGCGCCGAGGGCCGCGCTCGCGTAGTAGCTGCGATAGCGCCACAGCGTGCGCAGCAACCAGTGGCCGGCCGATTCGGTCGGCAGGTCGTCCGGACGCGCGTCGACCTTCGCCGCGGGCTTCACGAGCAGCGCGTGACCGGAGTAGGCGTCGTTCAGCTCTGCTTCCGTGCATTCGACCGGCGCGTCGCCGAGTTCAGGCATCACGACGCGAAACAGGACCTGCGGCTCGGGCGCCGCCGCATCGTCGATGCGCCAGCCGAGCAGCACGCAGGCACTGCCGTTGCGGCGCAACAGCACGGCCGGCAACAGATGCTCGGGCAATTGCGCGAGCGGACGCGCCACCAGCTTCGCGGCTAGCCCAGCATGCGTGAGCGCCTCGATCGCGAGCGACGGCGTCAGCGCACCGTACTTGGCGAGACCGGCAGTCAGGACCGCATGACTTCTACCGAACCCGTAATGTGCGCAAAGCCAGGCGATCGAATCGAGCAGGCTGTCGCAGGTGAGGGAATCAGGCAGGACCGGTTCGCTATCGCTACCAGCATCGGAAGGTTGAGCATTCATATCGAAACGGACGACGCGGCCACTGCGTGGCCGAGAGAATTGACGGAAGACTGAGGCGAAGTACCGAGATTCAGGGGCAGCGCCCATTCGGCGAACCGCGAGACGATGGTGCCAAAACACACCTGCTCCGCCAGCTTGACCATGGCGGCTTCGGCCGACGGAACATGCGATGGCCATCGGCAGGATCGCACTCGAGAGGAAACAACTTTACGGAATGTTTCCGCGGCCTCAAATGGGACACGACCGAAAGAAAATACCGGTCGAATAGGACAAGTTTGAATTACGAATTTTCTGGGTAGAGGCAACACCGGACGCCCTCGGGAAGAAAGCCGGGGTGACGCGGTAACACCAATGGAAGTAAAACCCCGAAATGCACCGACGCGCATTTCAGGGCTCTACACATCAACCCAATTGAGTCGTGACGATAGCCTGCACCAGCAGTTCGACGTTCATCGCGGCGTTCTCGTAAAGCATGAAAGCCAGTCCATCGACCGCGACCAGCCCGTGCTTCGTCCACTGCCCGGCATCCAGCCCTTTCATGCCGGACAATTCGACCCGGTCGCCGGCATCGCCCTTGACCATCAATTGCGTATGGCCGTCGCTCCGGAACACGTTTTCATGGCCGAGTTCCAGCACGTCGCGCATCGAAAGCTTCAGCGCGTTGTTGCCGGTGCCGGTAATGTCGACAATCTCGATGGACGAGATCTTGCAGTGGCCGCCTACGTCCATCAGCGTTGCAAGATCCAGTGTCTGACCGCTTCCGGTCAGCTTCAACGTATCGACTCCAGCGCCACCGTGGACACCGCTCGAGTTGCGCGTGAAGTACGAAACGTCGCCGACGGTGAATACGGTATCGCCACTCCCGCCGTAGTAGGCGGTATCGCCGGCAAGCTCGAGGAACGCAGGCGGATCAATCAATTGATCAGGAACAGGCCTCGAGAACTGGAAGTTGTCGATCCATGTCAGCGCTCCGTTCGGCACGGTTCGCCATTGTTGATCGAATTCGATCGAGGTGAAAGCCAGTCCTTTTGGCATATCGATCTCGACGTGCTGAAGGATGCCCTCCCCCGTCGTAATCGGCTTACTCGTATAAATCACTTTGCCAGTGCCATCACGAAAGGTCAGGACCAGGTATTCACCTCCCGTGACGTCCCCCACGTCGAAAGCGAAGTGCGTTGCGCCGGCGCCGTCCTTCAGGTCGAGCCTGACTTTGCCGGTAATGCCGAGTGCCATCGTCGACGGAGGCGACGAAAGGCCGTAGGTCGGATCGATCTTGAAGCCGTTTCCGCTATAAATTCCCTGACTCCAGTATGTATGTCCGAGGTCTTCGATACCAGTCAGCGTGAAATGCGCAAAAGAAACGGATTCTCCTTTGAACAAAGATGCCGACCTCGCCGCGTTGAAGTTCTCGCCAAACTCGATCGTCGCAGGTTGCCGATACTGAGAGATGTTGCCTGCCGTGTCGACGATAGCCGCGGCCGGCATGCCCGACGCATCGTTCGGCAAAACGAACTTCGCTGTGCCGGTCGCGATTTCTGCCGCAGTCAGCGTATGCATGAAAAACCGATCGCCAACCATCACGGACAGCCTTGAGCCTGCCTCGAGCTGCGCCCCCACGAACTTCACCATGACGGCGCCGTCGACAAACTCGACGAACGTCGGCGGATACACGAACATCTTCAGCGCGACATCCGTCGACTCAATCTCACCGGCGTTTCCGACCGCATTGACCACACGCGTCTGGATCGTCCAGTTGCTGGTGTGCGTGTTCGGATCGATCGCGACCCACGTACCGTCCGACTTCATCAACGCGTCAATCCACGTCCGGCCCCCGTCCGTCGATACCTGCACCTTGTCGCCCGCCGCGAGCGCACCCACCAGATGGCCGCTCAGCAAACGACCTGCCGTGCCGTCGTTCGTCAATCGGTCGAAGTTGAAGTTGCCGCTGTCGCGCCCCATGTCGTCCAGCAGTGCCTTCGCCAACGGCGTCGGCGGCGCAACCGGCCCGATGGTCACGTCGAAGCCGGCCGACCGGACACTCGTATTG
>NZ_JBYQCG010000115.1:0-25484 GCF_057837105.1 Burkholderia sp. APQ4-4ca
AATCTGGTTTGCCGCGCGTAGTTTGGTCAGCAGCAACGCGTGCAATGCGTCCCACACGCCAGCCTCTTGCCAGTCCCGCAGCCGACGCCAGCAACTCACGCCCGAGCCACATCCCATTTCCGCAGGAAGATCGCGCCAGCGAATGCCGGTCTTCAGCACGAACAGAATGCCCGTCAGCGCTGCACGATTCGGCACGGGCTTGCGACCCGGGTACTTGAACCGACGGGGCTTGGCAGGTGGCAGAAGTGGCTCGATTAGTTTCCACAACTCGTCGTCAATGATCGGCTTGCCCATCTCCCTGATCCGGTTATCACGACGGCTCAGATTAACAGGTCGAGAGAAAAGTTAACAGTAGCTACGCACCTTTTTGAAACCGTCTCTTAAAGCATGGACAAAGGCATACTCAAGAACGTTTCGATCAACTTCATCGGGCTGATCCTGCCGACCTTCGTGTCGCTGGTGACGGTGCCCGCGTACATCCACGCGCTCGGCGTCGAACGCTACGGCGTCGTGAGCCTCGTGTGGACGCTGATCGGCTATTTCGGGATTCTCGATCTCGGGATGAGCATGGCCGCGCAGAACCACATCTCGAAGGCGCTCGCGAGCGGCAACGCCGATGAGAGCGCGCGCGTGTTCTGGAGCGCGTTCTGGCTGAATCTCGGCACCGGCATCGTCGGCGGGTTGCTGATCTATTTCGGCGCGTTCGTCTACACCGCGTATTTCACGAAGGTGTCGGCCGCGATGCAGCACGAGGTGTATCTCGCGCTGCCGTGGCTCGCGCTCGCGATTCCGCTCGCGAACGTGTCGTGGGTGTTCGCCGGCGCGATCAACGGCGCCGAACGGTTCGGCGTGTTCAACACGAACCAGACGATCGGCACGTTCCTGTTCCAGCTGCTGCCGCTCGGCGCCGCGTGGTGGATCGCGCCGAACCTGCAGACGGTGCTCGCCGCGGCCGTCGTCGCGCGGCTGATCGCGGCCGTGATGCTCGGTCAGGCCAGCATCAAGGTGCTCGGGATCCGCCGCATCGATCCGCCGCAGTGGGGCACCGCGAAGGGGCTGTTCAACTTCGGCGGCTGGATGCTGATCGCGAGCACGACGAGCATGATCGCCGACACGCTCGATCGCGTGATGCTCGGCGCCGGCATGGGCGCGAAGTTCGTCACCTACTACACGGTGCCGCAGAACCTCGTCACGCGCCTGAACATGCTGCCGAACGCGCTGGTGCGCACGTTGTTCCCGCGCCTGTCGGCGGTCGGCCGCGATCACGCGGATACGCTTGCGCGCCAGTCGCTCGAATTCCTGAACGGCGTGTTTACGCCGGTCGGCATCGTCGCGATCTTCGCGCTCGCACCGTTCCTCACGCTGTGGGTCGGCGCCGATCTCGCCGCGCATTCGGCGCCGGTCGGCCGCGTGCTGGTGATCAGCGTGTGGCTCGTCGGCCAGGCGAGCGTCACGCGCATCCTGATCCAGTCGCAGGTCAACCCGGCCCGCGCGGCATTCGCCGGGCTCGTCGAGATGCCGTTCTTCGTCGGCGGCCTGTGGTTCGGCATTCATCACTTCGGGCTGATCGGCGCGGCGGTGGTCGTCGCGGCGCGCGCGCTCGTTGACTACGGCGTGCTGCTGTACCTGTCGGCGATCCGGATGCGCGCGATCGTGCTCGACATGCTCGCGCACCTCGCGTTCCTGCTGGCGAGCCTGTTCCTGGCGCAGGCATGGCCGGGGCTGGTGCAGTCGATCGGCATGTGCGCGGTCGTGCTGGTGCTGAACGTCGCGTGGTCGCTCACGATGACGCCGGGATTGCGCGCACTCGTGCGCGATCTGTTTGTCCGTCTCAATGCGAGGAGAACCGCATGAATCGCGATCTGGCGGAACACGCCGTCCTGAATCTCGCCACGGCCGACGCCGCCGTGGTCCACGCCGGCGACGCCGCCGCGCTGCACCCGGCCGAGCGCGCCGGCGCGCGGCAACCGGCGCGTGCGCTGCGCGTGGCGATCGTCCACGACTGGCTCGTCACCTATGCGGGCGCCGAGCGCGTGCTCGAACAGATCGTCGCGTGCTTTCCCGACGCGGACCTGTTCAGCCTCGTCGATTTCCTCGACGATCGCGCGTTCGTACGCGGCAAGCCGGTGACGACGTCGTTCATCCAGAAGCTGCCGTTCGCCCGCACCAAGTACCGCAGCTACCTGCCGCTGATGCCGCTCGCGATCGAGCAGCTCGACGTGTCCGAGTACGACCTCGTGATCTCGAGCAGCCACGCGGTCGCGAAGGGCGTGCTCACCGGGCCGGACCAGGTGCACATCAGCTATGTGCATTCGCCGATCCGTTATGCGTGGGACCTGCAGCACCAGTATCTGGAACAGTCGAATCTCACGCATGGGCCGAAATCGCTGCTCGCGCGGATGATTCTTCATTACATCCGCAACTGGGACACGCGCACCGCGAACGCGGTGGACGGCTTCGTCGCGAACTCCGCGTTCATCGCGCGGCGCATCAAGAAGGTCTACCACCGCGACGCGGCGGTGATCTTTCCGCCGGTCGACGTCGACGCGTTCTCGCTGAACGCGGTGAAGGAGGACTTCTACCTGACCGCGTCGCGGATGGTGCCGTACAAGAAGATCGACCTGATCGTCGAGGCGTTTTCGCGCACGCCCGAGCGCAAGCTCGTCGTGATCGGCGACGGCCCCGAGATGCAGAAGATTCGCGCGAAGGCCGGCCCGAACGTCGAGATCATGGGCTACCAGCCGTTCGCGGTGCTGCACGACCGGATGCGGCGCGCGAAGGCGTTCGTGTTCGCGGCCGAGGAGGATTTCGGGATCTCGGTCGTCGAGGCGCAGGCGTGCGGCACGCCGGTCATCGCGTACGGCAAGGGCGGTGCGCTCGAAACCGTGCTCGACCCGCAGTCGAACCTGAACCCGACCGGCCTTTTCTTCGATGAACAGACGCCGCACGCGATCGTCGCGGCCGTCGACGATTTCGAGCGCGCGCCGCAGCGCTTCACGCCCAATGCGTGCCGCGCGAACGCGGAGCGGTTTTCCGCCGACACGTTCCGGCGGCGCTTCCTCGATTACGTGGAGCACGCGCTGCCCGGCTCGACCGCGCAGCGCGGCGCGGCCGCCCCGCTGCCGGCCGCGCGCGGCCCGGCGACGCTCGTGCTCGACCAGAGCGGCGTGCTCGGCGGCGCCGAGCTGTCGCTGCTCGAGATCATGAAGCACATGCGCGCGAACGCCGACGTGCTGCTGTTCGACGACGGCCCGTTCCGCGCGGCCCTCGACGAGATCGGCGCGCGCGTCGACGTGGTCGACCAGGGCGCGCTCGCCGGTGTGCGCAAGCAGGGCGGCGTGTCGTTCGGCGCGGTGAAGCAGCTCGTGCGGCTGGTGCGTGACGTCGCCCGGCGCGCGCGCCGCGCCGAGGTGATCTACGCGAACACGCAACGGGCGATGGTGGTTGCCGCGCTCGCCGGGCGGCTCGCGCGCAAGCCGGTGGTCTGGCATTTGCGCGACATCGTCAGCACCGACCATTTCGGCGGCAAGCAGTTGCAGGCGATCAAGTACTGCGCGCGGCTCGGCGTCACGCGCGTGATCGCGAACTCCGACGCATCCGCGCAGGCGTTCCGCGCGCTGACGGGCTTCACGCCGCAGCACGTCGACGTCGTGTTCAACGGCATTTCGGCCGAACCGTTCGATGCGCTGGAAGGCGTGAGCCAGGCCGCGTTGCGCGCGCGCCTCGGGTTGCCCACCGACGCATGGCTGGTCGGCTCGTTCAGCCGTCTGGCGCGCTGGAAGGGGCAGCACGTGCTGCTGGAGGCGGCCGCGCGGCATCCGGACATGCATGTGGTGCTGGTCGGCGCGCCGCTGTTCGGCGAGGACGACTATGCGGCGCAACTGCACGAATACGTCGCGCAGCATGCGATGGACGAGCGCGTGCATTTCCTGGGGTTCCAGCGCGACGTGGCCGCCTGCATGGCGGCGGTCGACGTCGTCGCGCACACGTCGATCACGCCGGAGCCGTTCGGGCGCGTGATCGTCGAGGGGATGCTCGCGCGCCGGCCGGTCGTCGCGGCGCGTGCGGGCGGTGTCGTCGAGATCATCGAGGACGGCGACAACGGGCTGCTCTGCGAGCCGGGCAACGCGGCCGCGCTGGCCGATGCGCTGGCGACGCTCAAGCGCGACCGCGCACTGCGCGAGCGGCTCGTCGCGAGCGGCCGGGCGACCGCGGTGCGCCGGTTCGGGACCGAAACCTACGTGGAGCGGGTCGAGAAGATCCTCGCGGATACGGCGAAGGCCGCCAAGGCCGCGAACGCGAAGAAGTAGCAGTCGGCGGAAAGCGGCGGAGAACGGGCCCCCATGCGGCGTTGCGCTGCGTGGGGGCTTTGTTTTTCAGCGGGCGAGGCGTCTGATTTTGACGGAGGCTGGTTTGCGCCCGAACCCGCGTCGCGCGTGAGCGTGGCCGATCGTCATCTGGAACAGGATCGGGCCGCCGCGAACGTGAAGCGTGCCCTCGCCGCCGTCGCACGCGTGCTTCTGCAATCGCGCAGAAGGCGCCCGTGCGGGCCGTAGCGCGGTCGGAGGGCGACAGGCTGCCCATTTCCTTGTCGACCCGGCCAGCAACCGCGTGCCGGCCACGAAAAAGTCCCCGCGCAGCGGCGCGCTGCGCGGGGGCTCCGGAACCGGACGGCCGGTCGAGCCGTCCGGCCCGCGTGTCAGGCAGCCTGTTCGGGCGTCGACGTGACGACGCGGGTCGTGCGGGTCGGCTTGAAGCTGGCCGACCACATCATCGCCGGCCGTTCGAACATTCGATAGAACAGGTACGCGACCGGAACCGCGACGGCCATGAACGCGAACGACGGCCAGATCGACAGTTGCAGTTCGGAGTGGAACAGCACCGAGCCGAGGCAGACGAACAGCGGCAGGTGGATCAGGTACAGCGAGTAGCTGAAGTCGCCGAACCAACTCAGCACGCGCAGCGGCGGCGTCGCGCGCGGCGGCCGGGCGAGCGCGCGGTACAGCAAGCATGCGAAGCCGGCCGACCACAGCTGGAACGCGCCGTACTGGCCGAAATGGAATGCGCCGCAGCCGGCGGCGAGCAGCACGGCGGCCGCGACGTACCACGCGCGCGACGGAACGACGGCCGTGCCGCGCGACTGCTGCGCGCGCACGTCGGCGATCCATGCGCCGATCGTCCAGGACAGCCAGTACGACGTGAAGAATTGCAGGTCGTGCCGTTCGAGCAGCCACGCCGACGCGACGTTGACGAGCGCGACCGCGGCCACGACGGCCGGCATGCCGATGCGCCGGCGCAGCGCGAACAGCAGCGGGTAGATCGCGTAGAACTGCACTTCGAGCGACAGCGTCCACAACGCGCCGTTCGACCCGTACGTGTAGCCGGCGACGCCCTGCAACGAGAACAGGTTCACGAGGAACGCGACGAGGCCGACGTCGCGGATCTTGTGGCTGACGGGCTCGATCTGCAGGCTGACTGCGTCGAGCGCGAGCGTGAACAGCAGTGCCGCGAGCAGCACCGGGTAGATGCGCGCGAAGCGGCGCAGCCAGAAGTTCGGCGCGTCGAGCCGGTACGCGGGATTGGCCGCGAGCTTGAGCGCCGCGTTGCGGTGGATGCAGTAGCCGCTGATCACGAAGAAGATCGGGACGCCGGCCGAGCCCCACGCGAACGGGAAGGTCAGGTAGCCGGCGATCGCGCCCGGGCTGAGGGCATGACCGTAAGCGTGATGGAAGCTCTGCATGCCGACCCAGACGACCTGGCGGCAGTGGAAATAGGCGACGAGCAGCGCCGCGAAGCCGCGCATCGCGTCGATCACGTGTTCCTTGTGGTCGGCGACGGGCGGCGCGGCCAGAGACGATCCGCTGAAAGCTTGCATGCGATTCGATTCCTTGCGACGGATGGACGGGAAGTTTCATCCAATCGTAATGCGCAAGAATTCGGTCAATGAATAAAAAAATCTTGCCCGGAAATATCGCTATTCCACATCATGGGTTTATCGCGGCCTGAAAGCGGTCCCTCGAAGGGCGCGAATTATTTGCCGATTTTTTTCTGATAGTTTGAAGCTCCAGTTGATTGATGCAAGGAGCGGCAAGATGGACATGCATTGGATCGCGAGTGCTGCAGTACTGCTGGTCATGGCCGTGCTGTCGGCGTACCGCGAGGCGCTGAAGAACGAACCGATCCGCCCGGGCCTCGAGCGGGGCGGCGTGCCCTATATCGAGGAATTCGAATCGTAAGAATTTGTATCCGGAAAATCGGTAATTTGTTTCTGTCCCGGGAATCGGTTCGGCAATATCGACCGGATTGAAACGATTATATTTTTTCCGGGAATAATTGGGCAATCAGTTCATATCGAAAATGAGCGGAGCGGAATTGGCAGTACCGTCGATTCTCGATATGCCGATCGGAACACAATCGCGCCGGGTCGCGGGTCGACGCGGCGCAGTCAACGCTATCAGGATGCGAACATGTTGAAAGTCACCAAGGCCGTGTTCCCCGTTGCCGGTCTCGGCACGCGGTTCCTCCCGGCAACGAAGGCGAGCCCGAAGGAAATGTTGCCCGTCGTCGACAAGCCGCTGATCCAGTACGCGGTCGAGGAAGCGATCAACGCCGGTATCACCGAGATGATCTTCGTCACCGGGCGCAGCAAGCGCGCGATCGAGGATCATTTCGACAAGTCGTACGAGATCGAGGCCGAGCTCGAGGCGCGCGGCAAGGAAAAGCTGCTCGAGCTCGTGCGCGGCATCAAGCCCAGCCACGTCAACTGCTTCTACGTGCGCCAGCCGGAAGCGCTCGGTCTCGGCCACGCGGTACTGTGCGCGGAGAAGCTCGTGCACGGCGAGCCGTTCGCGGTGGTCCTCGCCGACGACCTGCTGCACGGCGAACAGCCGGTGCTCAAGCAGCTCGTCGACGTGTTCGACCACTATCACAGCTCGGTGATCGGGGTCGAGACGATCCCGCGCGAGGACAGCCGCTCGTACGGCGTCGTCGAAGGCCGGGAATGGGAAGAGGACATCATCAAGCTGTCGGGCATCATCGAGAAGCCGGCGCCCGAGGATGCGCCGTCGAATCTCGGCGTGGTCGGCCGCTACGTGTTCATGCCGACGATCTTCGATCATCTGCGCAAGCTCAAGCCGGGCGCGGGCGGCGAACTGCAGCTCACCGACGCCGTCCAGTCGCTGCTCGCGAACGAACAGGTGCTCGCGTATCGCTACTACGGCACGCGCTTCGACTGCGGCAGCAAGATCGGCTATCTGAAGGCGACCGTCGAGCTCGCGCTCCAGCATCCGGAAGTGAGCCGCGAATTCGAGGCGTATCTGCGTACCTGCTTGCCCGCGCTGGCTGCCGTCGCTTAAGCGGCCGCGCGCTTCGTCGTTTCAGGTGGTGGTTGTTCCGTTGGCCCCGGCCGCTCGCGCGCCGGGGCTTTTTTGTTTTTTGGCGGGCGCACGAGCATGGTGCGCGACGTGTGGATGCCGCACCTCCGGCGGGCGGACGGCGGTGGCTCGCGACGGGCGAACCAGGCCGATGAGGCGGAGCGTCGCGCGTGAAACCGGTGCCGACGCATTCGTCGCGTGACCGGATCGGTGGAGGGGGGGCGCGGGTAGCACGGGTGCCGCGGCATGCGCGCGAGTGTCGAGCGATGACGCGGCATCGGCTGCCATATCGCTGGCCGCCGGGCGTCACCGGTATCGGTGCGTTCCGGCCTGGTTGCCGCCGCGCGCCGCTCAGCGCGGCGACGTGCTCGGCTGTGCGGCGAAGTGCCGGGCCAGCATCGCGGCGATCGGCTTCTTGAAGTCGAGCAGCCGTTTTTCGAGATAACGCCAGGACAGGTGCGCGAGCAGCACGGCGAGCGCGAATTGCAGCATTTCCGGCAGCGCGTCGCGAACGATTTCCGGCATCGGCACGTGCGCGAAGGACGCGGGCAGCGCGCCGAAGCGGGCCGGAATCAGGTTGTGGAACAGGTAGAAGCCGTAGCTGATCGTGCCGAGATACGCGAGCGGCGCCCAGTCGAGCACCGCGACGGCGGGATGCTCGGGCGCGCTGACGATCCACAGCATCAGCGCGCCGAGCGACACCGACAGGCCGAGATCCGCGAGCCCCGCGACTGCATCGGGCAACGCGGTGCAGGCCGGCAGCACGAGGAAGAAGGCGACGCCGGCCGCGCCGAGCCAGCCGGGCGGCACGCGACGCGCGGCGGCGGCGCCGCGATCGGCGAGCACCATCGCACCGACGCCGCCGAGCGCGATCAACGCGAAATTCCACGGGGAAAACGCGTAGATCAGCACCGGCGACGCGTCGGACAGGTAGAGCGCGAGATGCGCGAGCGCGCACAGCGCGACGGCCGCGATGCCGAGCGCGACGTGTCGCGCGGCGGGCAGCGCGAGCAGCGCGAGCGGGGCGATCAGATAGAACTGCTGTTCAACGGCGAGGCTCCAGAAGTGCGACGTGGAGCCCGGCCAGCCGTCCTTGACGACGCCGATCCAGTAATTCGACAGGAACACCGCGTGCCATGCGAGCCCGAGGTTGACGCCGCGCTGGTAGAACAGCGCGTGCGCGATCGCGAGCGCGGCGAGCAGCAGGTAGTAGACGGGGAAGATCCGCAGCGCGCGCTTCGCGAGGAACAGCGCGAGCGCGTGGCGACGCGTCATGGCGCCGCGCTCGACCGCCTGGCGGTTGCGATGCAGCTCGCCGACGATCAGGAATCCGCTGATGAGGAAAAACGTCCACACGCCAAGCTTGCCGACGTCGACGGCAAGGACGTGGCCCTTGTGGGACAGGAAAACGAGGATGACGGCGAGGGCTCGCAGGCCGTCGAGTCCTTTGACGTATCTGACTTCGCGCATGGAGGCATCCGGGCATTGAGCAAGCCCAGTATAGGTGCGCAAATATCGAACGTAATTCGCGTTCGGGCTCGTTTGGGCCCATACGTGAAGGTGTTTTTAGACCCTCGAGCGTCGACGAAGTCTGTCGCGCGCAACAAAACCTGCGGGAAACCCCGCGAAAACGCATAAAAGTACTGCACGAAGCGTCGAGGCGCTTGTAGAATCCGGCGTTGAAGCGCGCGCGTTGCACGCTTCGTGTATCCAACGACCACACCTGGTAGGAGAAACATGGCGACTTCCGCAAAAAAGGTGGCCAAGAAGGCTGCCGCACCGGCGACCAAGAAAGTGGCTGCCAAAAAGGCTGCGCCCGCGAAGAAAGTAGTGGCCAAGAAGGCTGTCGCAAAGGCAGCACCGGCTGCTCCGACGCCGCTGAAGGACAAGTTCACGAAGGCATCGCTCGCAACGCACATCGCTGAGCGCGCGGCTGTCGAAGTGAAGGCGGTCAAGGCAGTGCTCGTCGCACTCGAGAACGTCGTGCTGGCCTCGGTTCACAAGAAGGGCGCAGGCGAGTTCACGCTGCCGGGTCTGCTGAAGATCACGGCGCAAGTCGTGCCGGCGAAGAAGAAGCGCTTCGGCAAGGATCCGTTCACGGGCGAAGAGCGCTGGTTCCCGGCGAAGCCGGCCAGCGTGCGCGTGAAGGCACGTGCGCTGAAGAAGCTGAAGGACGCGGCAGCGTAATGCCGCGCAACGACTGCCGAATGCATGTCGGCAGCCGCTGCGATGTCCCGAGATCCCCGTACGCGAAAGCGTGCGGGGATTTTTATTGCGCCGCGCATGACGCGCGGTGGCGAACAGGCGGCATGGCGATCACCGGTTGCCCGGCGCGTGACGCGCGGCGGATCGTATGTCGCGCATCGGCGTCCCTGTCGCCGAGCGGCGAGCTTCGTTCGCGCGACGCGTGTCGGTATCGGTGCGCCAGGGCGAAACGCTCGGCGTCGTCGGCGAATCGGGATCGGGAAAGTCGCCGCGCGCGATAGTGCTTCCCGGGTGTCGTTTCTTCGCGTTCCGTTGCGAGCGTCTCGCCGGGTTTGCCGTCTTGACCAACTTCATCCCGCATGAGATCGCCGCACAGCTCGCCGCCGCACGCGCCGTAATCGAACGGCATTTCGGCGCGCGACGTGCTCGCGCTCGCACGCATCTGGTACAGCGCCGCGACCGGCAGGATCGCGCCGAAGGACGTCGCCGCGACGTGTGTGCTGGCGCGCTTGCCGGACGCGCACCGGCCGGTCGTAGCGGCTGCGCGTGCTGCCTATCTCGATGACGAAGCGGGCACGACGACCGTGTCGGACGAGCCGCTGGCCGAATTCATCGGCTACGCGCGGCGCGCGATCGAGTCGATGCTGTCGGCGTAGCAGCGGCCGCCGACGAAGCACGTGAGCGGCGCACGGCCCGCCTGCCACGGATAGCGAACGCGGTGGTGCCGGCTGCATGCGCGAACCGTCGAGCCGGATATAGGCAGACGATCCGGCGCGGCATCACGCATGCGCAGCCTGACGCCTGTCGTCAGCCTGCGGTGCCCGCAAAGGCGGCCTTCAGCGCGGCGTCGTCGAACTTCGTCATCTGCATCATCGCGGCGGCCACGCGTCCCGCCTTGACCGCGTCGCGGTCGGCCATCATCGGGATGAGCGCTTCCGGAACGATCTGCCATGACACGCCGTAGCGATCCCTCAGCCAGCCACAGCCGTCGGCCGTGCCGCCGTTGTCGAGCAGGGCGCTCCAGTAGCGGTCGAGTTCCGCCTGGTCCGCGCAGCTGACGAGCAGCGAGATCGAGTGATTGAACGCCTCCGTGCGCGGGTGGCTCATCGCAAGGAATGGCTGCCCGAACAACTCGAATTCGACCATTCGCGTGCCGTCGGTGCCGGGCACCGCCGTGACGCGCACGATGCGCGAATCCGGAAAGATGCCGGCATAGAAGGCCGCGGCTTCTTCGGCTTCCGTCGAATACCAGAGGAAAGGCGTGATCTTCTGAATCGTCATGACGAGTCTCCTGTCTGTATGGGTGCGGGGCAAACCTGTGCCGCCATCGATACGACGGACGACGCCCGCCGGAATCGACACGCGGCGTAAACAAATCCCGCGTCGGTCGGACCTGGGCAGGGCCGGCTGTGCGGATGGTAGTCGCTCAACGGAGAAGCGGCGACCTCTCCGGACCCCGGAAACGGTGTTGCGGATGCATTGCAGCCGCCAGGCGCCGCTGCCGGCCCGCGGACCTGTGTCGGGTCCCGGCTGCGGCGCGGAGGCCCTGCCGGCGATGTCGGCCTCGCCTGCCGGAGACGGACGAAAAAAAGCCAGCCGCGGCCGAAACCGGGCTGGCTTTCCAGGTCGGCGGCAAGGCGTCGAAGACGCCGTGCACACCGGATACTTCGTTTTTAGAACTTGTGACGCAGGCCGAGTGCGACGATTTCCTGCGAGCTCTTGCCGGCGATGCCGTACGAGCCGATCGCCGCTTGCGCATCGCTGCCGTCGGCGTTGTGGCCGCTTGCGTGCTGGTATGCGCCAACCAGGTACACGTCGGTGCGCTTCGACAGCGAGTAGTCCGCGCCGAGCGAAACCTGATGGTACTTGGCGTTGTTGTCGCCGCTACCCTTCGTGTAGATGTAGCCGAGGCCCAGCAGCAGCGGTGCCGATGCTTGGTACGTGACGAAGCCGCGACCCGTGTTGTACTTCTGGTTCGTGCCGAACGTCGACGCGCCGTCAGCCTTGTACTGGGCGTTGCTGTAGCCGGCACCGACCGTCACCGGGCCGAATGCGTACTGGGCTGCCACTTGCGCGATGCCGATCGACGTCGACGACGTGAACGCGTTGTTGATGAAGGTCGTGCCCGAGTCGCCGTCGAAGATTGCGTCGGACGTACCGGTCCAGCCGCCGCGCTTGCCGTCCGTGAGCGCCGAAGCGTTGTTCGCGTGGAAGTAACCGGCAGCCACACCGAGCGGGCCGTTGTTGTAGGCTGCAGCTGCCGCCCACGTCTGACCCTTGCCGGTCGAGCCGGCGACGCCGCCGAGTGCGTACATGCCTTCGAACTGGAGGCCGGCGAACACCGGCGACGTGTACTTGATCGCGTTGCTGACGCGCAGGCTGTTGTCGTTGTTGTCGACGTCGCCCGGCGTGGCGAACACGCTGCCGAAGTAGTTGTCAGCCGTGACTGCCTGAACCAGGTCGACCAGCGGGTCGTACTGGCGACCCAGCGTCAGCGTACCGTACTGGTCGCTTTGCAGGCCGACGAATGCCTGGCGGCCGAACATGCGCTGGCCTTGGCCCAGTGCGCCCGTTGCCGAGTTGAAGCCGTTTTCCAACTGGAAGATCGCCTTAAGGCCGCCACCGAGGTCTTCCGAACCCTTCAGGCCGAAGCGGCTGCCTTGCAGGTTGCCGCTACCCATCGACCACGAATTGTTACCTTGACCGGCGTTGCCGTGAACATACGTGATCGACGTATCGATCACGCCGTACAGCGTCACGCTCGACTGAGCTTGAGCAGCACCAGCGGCGCCCAGCAGGGCGAGCGAGAGGGTCGAGAGAGCAAGTTTCTTCATCGTTGAGTTTCTCCACGCAAGTGATTCATCGTTATTTGTTGCGGATTGGAGAATAGCTCAGTGCCATACACGCAAGAAAGCTTAAAAAATAAAGTGTCTCGAAAAGGTAACAACGGGAAAAAGTCCATATAGATCAAGCACATCAGCAACTGTTCCTGTTTATGAAACAGTTGACAATTGCTGCGCCGCGATTGTTTCAATAGTTGATGCGCATGGCAGTAGATTCCTTGTTTCAGCCCGTTGCGACACGGAAACGAGGGCGTGCAAACGTTTGCGGTTGCAGGTGGGAGCACGACGCCGTGGCAAGCGCGCGCCGACACGGCGCGAACGCGAGGCGGACACGACAGTTGCAAATGAGCGGGCGGTTATGCAGGCCGCGCGAGAGCGATGCGCGGCCGTTTTCAGGCGGTGGGTCAATCAGTCGTCGCGCGCGCGATGATCGGCCGGGCCGGATTGAGCGGCTTGAGCGGACGCCTCCGGCGCCGAACCCGCGGCCGGCCGATGGGCGTCGCCGCGGGCCGCCGCGAATTCCGCGCCGAGCAGCAGCACGATCGCGGAGAAGTACAGCCACATCAGCAGGACCGCGAACGATCCGGCCGCGCCGAACGCGCTCGCGGTGCCCGCATGCGCGAGATACAGCGCGAACAGCTTCTTGCCGCCGGAGAACAGGATCGCGGACACGATGCCGCCGACTGCGGCGTCGCGCCACGCGACGCGCGCATCGGGCAGGAATTTCATCAGCGCCGCGAACGCGGCCGCGAGCACCGCGATGCCGACGAAGAACTGCACGATGTTCGTGACGACCACATATGGCGAATCGCCCAGCAGCCAGGTCCCGACGAACGTGATCGCGGTGTCGAGCACGAGCGACACGATCAGCAGGAACGCCACGCCGAACACGAGCCCGAACGAGATCAGCCGCACGCGTACGAGGCCGAGCATGCTCGACCAGCGGCTTTCGGTGGCCGGCCAGATCACGCTGAGCGCCGCGCTGAGCGACGCGAAGGTGGCCGACGCGCCGATCGCGAGCGCGGCGAACGAGATCAGCGTGGCGAGGCCGCCGCGCTCTCCCGCGCGGTGCGCGTTCTGCACGATCGTCTGGATGGAGGCCGCCGCGTCGTCGCCGATCAGTTGGTGCGCCTGTTCGAACACCTGGCCGCGCGCGGCGTCGTCGCCGTAGAACCAGCCGGCCACCGCGATCACCATCACGAGGGTCGGCGCGAGCGAGAACGCGGAGAAAAACGCGATGCCCGCGGCCATCGCGGAGCAGCGGTCGGACGAGAAGCGCTTGAACGCGGTGAGGGCCCAGTTGGCCTGCTGCTGGGCGAGACGGGTGGCTTCGGAAGTGATCTGTCGTTTCATGACGGGTCGGTTACGCGCGGAACGCGGATCATCGCAGGTGGATCGCAAGTTAATCGGACAAATCGGTATTGATCCGAGGATTCGATCATAGTTGCCTGAACTGTCTATAATTCCTTTCAGTTGCACCCCACCCCACAATAACGCCGAGACCGCCATGCTACAAATGTCCCGGCGCCAGTTCCTGAAGGTGACGGCCACGTCGCTTGCCGGATCGAGTCTTGCCCTGATGGGCTTTTCTCCGTCCGAAGCGCTGGCCGAAGTCCGACAGTACAAACTGGCGCGCACCGTCGAAACGCGCAACACCTGTCCTTATTGTTCAGTAGGTTGCGGCATCCTGATGTATAGCCTCGGAGACGGCGCGAAGAACGCGCAGCCGAGCATCATCCATATCGAAGGCGATCCCGACCATCCGGTCAATCGCGGCACGCTGTGCCCGAAGGGCGCGAGCCTGATCGACTTCATCCACAGCCCGAACCGCCTGACGCACCCCGAGTATCGTGCACCCGGCTCGGACAAGTGGGAACCCATCTCGTGGAACGACGCGCTCGACCGCATCGCGAAGCTGATGAAGGCCGACCGCGACGCGAACTTCGTCGAGACGGCCGAAGACGGCGCGAAGGTCAACCGCTGGCTCACGACCGGCATGCTGGCCGCGTCGGCGGGCAGCAACGAGGTCGGCTACCTGACGCACAAGACCATCCGCAGTCTCGGGATGCTCGCATTCGACAATCAGGCGCGTGTCTGACATGGCCCGACGGTGGCAGGTCTTGCCCCGACGTTTGGCCGTGGAGCGATGACGAACCATTGGGTCGACATCAAGAACGCGGACGTGATTCTCGTGATGGGCGGCAATGCAGCCGAGGCCCATCCGTGCGGTTTCAAGTGGGTAACGGAGGCGAAGGCGCACCGCAAGGCGCGGCTGATCGTCGTCGACCCGCGCTTCACGCGTACGGCCTCGGTGGCCGATTACTACGCGCCGATCCGCACCGGCACCGACATCGTCTTCCTGGGCGGCGTCATCAATTATCTGCTGACGAACGACAAGATCCAGCATGAGTACGTGAAGAACTACACGGACTTCTCGTTCATCGTGCGCGAGGATTTCGCGTTCAACGACGGCATCTATTCCGGCTACGACGCCGAGAAGCACGCGTACCCGGACAAGTCGAGCTGGGACTACGAGCGCGGCGACGACGGTTTCGTGAAGGTCGACCCGACGCTGCAGCATCCGCGCTGCGTCTACAACCTGCTGAAGCAGCACTACGCGCGCTATACGGCGGACAAGGTCCAGCAGGTCTGCGGCACGCCGAAGGACAAGTTCCTGAAGGTGTGCGAGATGCTCGCGACCACGGCCGTTCCCGGCCGCGCCGGCACGGTGCTGTACGCGCTCGGCTGGACGCACCACTCGATCGGCGCGCAGATCATCCGCACCGGCGCGATGGTGCAACTGCTGCTCGGCAACATCGGCATCGCCGGCGGCGGGATGAACGCGCTGCGCGGCCACTCGAACATCCAGGGGCTGACCGACCTCGGGCTGATGTCGAACCTGCTGCCGGGCTACATGACGCTGCCGATGCAGGCCGAGCAGGACTTCGACGCGTACATCAAGAAGCGCGCGCAGGAACCGCTGCGGCCGAACCAGCTCAGCTACTGGAAGAACTACAAGGCGTTCCACGTCAGCTTCATGAAGTCGTGGTGGGGCGACGCGGCCACCGCCGAGAACAACTGGGCGTACGACTACCTGCCGAAGCTGGACAAGCAGTACGACCTGCTGCAGGCGATCGAGCTGATGAATGCCGGCAAGATGAACGGCTACATCTGCCAGGGCTTCAATCCGCTCGCGGCCGCGCCGTCGAAGGTGAAGACGGCGGCGGGCCTCGCGAAGCTGAAGTGGCTCGTGATCATGGATCCGCTCGCGACCGAGACCTCCGAGTTCTGGAAGCATCACGGCGACTACAACGACGTCGATGCGTCGAAGATCCAGACCGAGGTGTTCCGTCTGCCGACCACCTGCTTCGCGGAGGAAAACGGCTCGCTCGTGAGTTCGAGCCGCGTGCTGCAGTGGCACTGGAAGGGCGCGGAGCCGCCGGGCGAAGCGCGGAGCGACCTCGAGATCATGTCGGGGCTGTTCCTGCGCATGCGCAAGCTGTACCAGAAGGACGGCGGCAAGTACCCGGACCCGATCGTGAACCTGACCTGGCCGTACGCGAACCCGGAAAGCCCGACGCCCGAAGAACTGGCGATGGAGTTCAACGGGAAAGCGCTCGCCGATCTGCCCGATCCGAAGGACCCGGCGAAGACGCTCGTGAAGAAGGGCGAGCAGCTTGCCGCGTTCGCGCAACTGAAGGACGACGGCACGACCGCGAGCGGCTGCTGGATCTTCTGCGGCGCGTGGACGCAGGCCGGCAACCAGATGGGGCGGCGCGACAACTCGGATCCGACCGGCATCGGCCAGACGCTGAACTGGGCGTGGGCGTGGCCCGCGAACCGGCGGATCCTGTACAACCGCGCGTCGTGCGACGTTGCCGGCAAGCCGTTCGACCCGACCCGCAAGCTGATCGGCTGGAACGGCAGCGCGTGGAAGGGCGCCGACGTGCCGGACTTCAAGGCCGACGAACCGCCCGAGAACGGGATGAATCCGTTCATCATGAACCCGGAAGGCGTCGCGCGCTTCTTCGCGCGTGCGGCGATGAACGAAGGTCCGTTCCCCGAGCACTACGAGCCGTTCGAGACGCCGCTCGCCGCGAACCCGCTGCACCCGGACAACCCGCTGGCGCTGAACAACCCGGCCGCCCGCGTGTTCGCGGACGACCGCGCGTCGTTCGGCAAGGTGGCGGATTTCCCGCACGTGGCGACCACGTACCGGCTGACCGAGCACTTCCACTACTGGACCAAGCATGCGCGGCTGAACTCGATCATCCAGCCCGAGCAATTCGTCGAAATCGGCGAAGACCTCGCGAAGGAAGTCGGCGTCGCGCATGGCGAGCGCGTGAAGGTGTCGTCCAAGCGCGGCTACATCGTCGCGGTCGCTCTCGTCACGAAGCGGATCAAGCCGCTGACGATCGACGGCAAGAAGGTCCAGACGGTCGGCGTCCCGTTGCACTGGGGCTTCAAGGGTCTGACGAAGCCCGGCTATCTCGCCAATACCCTGACTCCGTCCGTGGGCGACGGCAACTCCTATACACCGGAATTCAAGTCGTTCCTGGTGAAGGTCGAAAAGGCGTAAGGGGAAAGAGATGGCATTGCAATCGCTGGATATCAAGCGGGTCTCGGCCACCACGACGCCACCGCCCACGGTGCGCGAACCGGTGACCGGGAGCGTCGCGAAGCTGATCGACGTATCGAAGTGCATCGGCTGCAAGGCATGCCAGACGGCGTGCATGGAGTGGAACGACCTGCGCGACGAAGTCGGCACCAACGTCGGCGTGTACGACAACCCGGCCGACCTGACCGAGCATTCGTGGACGGTCATGCGGTTCTCCGAATACGAGAACCCGGCGGGCGACCTCGAGTGGCTGATCCGCAAGGACGGCTGCATGCACTGCGAGGATCCGGGCTGCCTGAAGGCGTGTCCGTCGCCGGGCGCGATCGTGCAGTACAACAACGGGATCGTCGACTTCCACGAGGAGAACTGCATCGGTTGCGGCTACTGCGTGACCGGTTGCCCGTTCAACGTGCCGCGGATCTCGAAGAAGGATCATCGCGCGTACAAGTGCACGCTCTGTTCCGACCGCGTCGCGGTCGGCCAGGAACCGGCCTGCGTGAAGACCTGCCCGACGGGCGCGATCGTGTTCGGCACCAAGGAGGACATGAAGCAGCACGCGGCCGAGCGGATCGAGGACCTGAAGGAGCGCGGCTTCGAGCATGCGGGGCTGTACGACCCGCAGGGCGTCGGCGGCACGCACGTGATGTACGTGCTGCACCACGCGGACAAACCGTCGCTGTATCACGGCCTGCCCGACAACCCGTCGATCAGCCCGATGGTGAAGCTGTGGAAGGGCATCGCCAAACCGCTGGCGGTCGCCGGCCTCGCGCTGACCGCGCTGGCCGGGTTCTTCCACTACACGCGGGTCGGTCCGAACGAGGTCACCGAAGACGAGGAAGCCGCTGCCCGCGACGAGGCGCGACGCATCAAGGAGGACGCGAAATGAACCACGACGACCCTAACCTGATCGTCCGCTACACGCCGAACGAGCGCACGAACCACTGGATCACCGCGATCACGTTCGTGCTGCTCGCGTTGTCCGGGCTCGCGCTGTTCCATCCGTCGATGTTCTGGCTCACCGCGTTGTTCGGCGGCGGCCAGTGGACGCGGATTCTGCACCCGTTCGTCGGCCTGGTGATGTTCGTGTCGTTCGCGATTCTCGTGGTGCGCTTCTGGCACCACAATGCGCTCGACGCGGACGACCGGCAGTGGCTCAAGCAGATCGGCGACGTGCTGACCAACCAGGAAGACAAGCTGCCGCCGGTCGGGCGCTATAACGCCGGGCAGAAGCTGCTATTCTTCACGCTGGTGGCGTGCCTGCTGCTGCTCCTGCTGTCGGGAATCGTGATCTGGCGGCGCTACTTCTCGTTCTACTTCCCGATCGGGGTGATCCGCGCGGCCGCTGTCGTGCATGCCGTGGCGGCCTTCGTGCTGATCGCGAGCATCATCGTGCACATTTACGCGGCGTTGTGGGTGAAGGGTTCGATCGGCGCGATGGTGCGCGGCACCGTCACGCTGGGCTGGGCCCGCAAGCATCACCCGAAGTGGTTCCGTGAAAGCGTGAAGTAACGCAGCGGCGCGGGGCGGTACGCCGATTGCGGCGTATCGTTCCGCCAACCGCAGGAATCGCCCGAAAGCGCCGATTCGTCGGCGCTTGTTTTTTTGGAAGATATTTTCGTGACACAACGCATTCTGGAGCCGACCGAGATCTCGGCACTCGATCATTCGGCCATTCCGCGCTTTCGTCTGCCGGAGCGCGCGACCGCGTTCGCGGCGCGCGCCGCGCGGCTGCGCAAGCTGGCCGACCTGAACCCGATCAGCGGCTACCTGCGGCTGATGGCCACCGTCGCCGAGGCGCAGCACGCGACGCTGCAGACGCTGGAGTTGCCGCTGCCGTCGAAGGAAGCGATCGCACGCGCGCAGGAACATTCGATGCCGCTCGTGCCGGCGCTCGACGGCGAGCGCGATTCGCGCTGGCGCGCCGTGCTGTATGAACTGCTCGACCGCGTCGAAAGCGCCGGGCTCGTCAATCCGCAGTTGGCGAAGCTGCTCGACCGGTTGCGCCTGATGGCGCCGGCCGAGCTCGACGCGCAAGCCGACGCGATCCTCGCGCTGCGCTTCGCCGAGGTCGACCCGGCCACCGCGCCGTTCCTGATGGCCGCGCTGCAGGTCGTGTGGACGGACCTCGCGAGCCGCGTGACGCCGACCGACGTTCCGTATCTCGACCAGCCGGGGCTGTGCCCGGTGTGCGGCACGCATCCGGTCGCGAGCGTCGTGCGGGTCGGCGGCCAGTATCAGGGCTACCGTTTCCTGCAATGCGGGCTGTGCACGACCGAGTGGCACATGGTGCGCACCAAGTGCTCGCACTGCGATTCGACGAAGGGCATCGCGTATCACGGGATCGAAGGCGGCAGCGAAGCCGTCAAGGCCGAATCGTGCGACGAATGCAAGACCTATCGCAAGATCGGCTATCAGGAGAAGGACTACGGGTTCGAGCCGCTGGCGGACGATCTCGCGAGCCTCACGCTCGACCTGCTGATGAACGAGGCCGGCTACCAGCGCAGTTCGCCGAACCCGTTGCTGTGGCCGGACGTGTCGCGGGAAGCGGACTGACGGTACGGGCCTGGGCGGTGCGCGAGCGTCGGCCCGGCCGACTGCGAAGCATGAGACTGGAGCGATAACGACGTGACCGAACCGGGTGTGAATGAACTGAATGCCGTGCTGGCGCGTGTGCCGTCGGTCGAGCGCGTGCTGTCGTCGGCGCCGCTGCAGCCGCTCGTCGCCGACTATGGCCGCACGCGCGTGCTGAATGCCGTGCGGGCCGAACTGGAACGCTGGCGCACGGCCGCGCAGCATGATCCCGCCGCGGCCGAGCCGCTCGACGAGCCGCGCATCGCCGCTGCCGTCTCGCATACGTTGGCCGCGCAGAGCGCGGGCGCGGTGCGCGCCGTGTTCAACCTGACCGGCACCGTGCTGCACACGAACCTCGGGCGCGCGCTGCTGCCCGACGAGGCGGTGCGCGCGGTCGTCGACGTGCTCACGCGGCCCGTCAATCTCGAGTTCGATCTCGCCACCGGCCGCCGCGGCGATCGCGACGACCTGATCGGCGCTCTGCTGTGCGAACTGACGGGCGCGGAAGCGGCGACCGTCGTCAACAACAATGCGGCGGCCGTGCTGCTGACGCTGTCGGCGCTCGCGACGAAACGGGAAGTCGTCGTATCGCGCGGCGAACTGGTCGAGATCGGCGGGGCATTCCGCATTCCCGACATCATGAGCCGCGCCGGCGCGAAGCTGCGCGAGGTCGGCACGACCAACCGCACGCATCTGCGCGACTACGCGGATGCGATCGGCTCGCGCACGGCGCTGCTGATGAAGGTGCACTGCAGCAACTACGCGATCAGCGGCTTCACGAAGGAGGCGACGCTCGCCGAACTCGCGCCGCTCGCGCGCGAGCACGGCGTGCCGGTCGCCGTCGATCTCGGCAGCGGCACGCTGGCCGACCTGTCTCAATGGGGCCTGCCGCACGAGACCACCGTGCAGGAAACCGTCGCCGCCGGCGCAAACGTTGTCACGTTCAGCGGCGACAAGCTGCTCGGCGGCCCGCAGGCCGGCCTGATCGTCGGCGATCGTGCGCTCATCGCGAAGATCAAGAAGCATCCGCTCAAGCGCGCGCTGCGCGTCGGCAAGCTGACGCTCGCGGCGCTCGAACCGGTGCTGCGCCTGTATCAGTCGCCCGAATTCCTGCGCGACCGGCTCACGACGCTGCGCCTGCTGACGCGTCCGCAGCGCGAGATCGCCGAGGCGGCCGAACGCGTGCGCCCGGCGTTGCAGGCTGCGTTCGGCAGCGGTTTCGACGTGAGCGTCGAGCCGATGTTCAGCCAGATCGGCAGCGGCGCGCTGCCGGTCGACCAGTTGCCGAGCGCGGGGCTCGTGGTGCGCTCGGCGGACGGCAAGCGCAACGGCCGCGCGCTCGCGCAGCTCGAGAAGCGGCTGCGCGAATGGCCGCGCCCGGTGATCGGCCGCATCGCCGACAACGCGTTGCGGCTCGACCTGCGCTGCCTCGAAGCGGCCGACGAAGCGGCGTTCGTCGCGCAATGCGTGCCGCTTGCGGGGCCCGCCGCATGATCGTCGGGACCGCGGGGCACATCGACCACGGCAAGACCACGCTCGTGCGTGCGCTGACGGGCGTCGACACCGATCGCCTGAAGGAAGAGAAGGCGCGCGGCATCTCGATCGAGCTCGGCTATGCATATACGCCGCTCGACAACGGCGACGTGCTCGGCCTGATCGACGTGCCGGGCCACGAAAAACTGATTCACACGATGGCGGCCGGCGCGTGCGGGATCGACTTCGCGCTGCTCGTGATTGCCGCCGACGACGGCGTGATGCCGCAGACGCGCGAGCATCTCGCGATCCTGCAACTGCTCGGCGTCACGCATGGCGCCGTCGCGCTGACGAAATGCGATCGCGTCGATGCCGCGCGCGTCGCCGAGGTGCGCGGGGAGATCGCCGCGTGGCTGCACGACTCGACGCTGGCCGGCGTGCCGATTGTCGAAACGCGTGCGACCGTTGCAGACGATCCGGGCGTCGCCGCGTTGAAGCAGCACCTCGCCGACGCGGCGATCGCATGGCGCGCGCGTCGCGACGACGGGCTGTTCCGGCTCGCGGTCGATCGCGTGTTTACGCTTGCCGGGCAGGGCACCGTCGTGACGGGTACCGCGTTCGCGGGCCGCGTCGCGACGGGCGACACGCTCGCGATCGTGCGCACGGGCGGCGCGGCCCGCGTGCGCAGCATTCATGCGCAGAACCGGCCGGTCGAGGCCGGCCGCGCGGGCGAGCGTTGCGCGCTGAACCTGGCCGGCGTCGACAAGGCCGACGTCGAGCGGGGCGACACCGTCGCCGACGCGCGGCTCGTCGCGACGTCGCCGCGCCTGGACGTCGAGCTGACGTTGCTCGCGGACGCGGGGCTGACGCTGACCCACTGGGCGCCGTTGCATGTGCATCTCGGCACGCTGCATCGTGTGGCCCACGTCGCGCTGCTCGACGGCGACACGCTCGCGGCCGGCCAGCGGATGCGCGTGCAACTGGTGTTCGACGAGCCGGTGTTCGCGCTGCCGGGCGACCGCTTCATCGTCCGCAATCCGCAGGCGACGCGCACCGTCGGCGGCGGCCGGGTGCTCGATCCGTTCGGGCCGGCCCGCAAGCGCCGCACGCCCGCGCGTCGCGCGTGGCTCGATGCGCTCGCGGCGTGGCTCGACGAAGGGCGCGTCGATGCGTTGCTCGCGCAGGCGCCGCTCGGCATTGCGCGCGCGACGCTCACGCATCTGACGGGGTTCGCGCCGAATGTGCTGGCGTTGCCCGGCGATGCGCTGGCGATCGGGCAACGCGATGCCGCGTCGAACGAAGGCGCGGTGATTTCGCATGCGCACTGGCGTGCGTTGCAGACGCGGGCGGTCGATACGCTGCATGCGTATCACGAGCGCATGCCCGACGAGCAGGGGCTCGACGCCGCACGCTTGCGGCGGATGGCCGCGCCGCTCGCTGGCGATGCGCTGTGGCGCGCGCTCGTCGACGCGCTGGTGTCCGGCGGCGAAGTCGTGCGCAGCGGGCCGTGGTTGCATCTGCCGTCGCATTCGGTGAGTCTCGATCCGCGCGAGGAAGCGCTGGCGCGGCAACTGTTGCCGCTGATTCACGCGGGGCGCTTCGATCCGCCGTGGGTGCGCGACCTGGCACGCGATACGGGCACGGCCGAGGACGCGGTGCGCGCGCTGCTGCGCAAGCTCGCACGGCGCGGCGACGTGCAGCAGGTCGTGCGCGACCTGTTCTATCATGCGGACGTCGCGCGCGAGCTGGCGGAACTGGTTGCGCATCTCGCGCCGTCGCGCGGCGGGCTCGATGCGGCGACGTTCCGCGACGCGACGGGGCTCGGTCGCAAGCGCGCGATCCAGATTCTCGAGTTCTTCGATCGGGTTGGGTATACTCGCTTCCACCGCGATCTTCACTACCTGCGGCCTGACAGCGGTTGGGCGGGTATTCAGGCGTAGGCGCTCGTCGTTCTTCGGTTTCTTTTTCCCACGGAAGGCATTCGTATCCGGTGGTACGGCTGGACTTCAAATCCAGTTGGGGGTGTCGGACACTCCCGGGTAGGTTCGACTCCTGCTGCCTTCCGCCAGTCATGGCTTCCCGCGCATTCCGGCGACTTCCGTCGCGCCCGGCGCGACGGAGCCGGGCGAGCTAATCACGGCCTGCTTCGCCGTGCAACTCGAATACGCTGTCGATCTCCACTGGAATGCCCATGGGCAGCGTGTGCACGCCGATCGCACTGCGGGCCGGCAACCCGTCCGCGCCGAACAGGTCCAGCAGGACGTCACTCGCACCGTTCGCCACCAGCGGATGCTGGACAAACGAAGCCGATGCGCGGACATAAACGGTCAACCGTACGCAGCGCCTGACGCGATCGAGCCCGCACCGTTCGTCGAGGCAGGCCAGAATCATCAGCATCGTCAGTCGTGCGCAAGCTTGAGCGCGCTCGATGCTGATGTCTTCACCGACGATGCCCGTGACGGGTGTGCCGTTCTCGAAGGGCCCAAGGCCCGAGACGTGCGCATGATTGCCCACGACCGATACGGTCCGATACGAACCGAGCGGCGCGACGGGTTGCGGAAGAACCCATCCGAGTGCTGCGAGACGGGCAGTGGTGGTGTCAGGCATGGAGCCTCCGTGGAAGAAAGGAGCAAAACCGGGGACACGAGCTTGCGGTGCTTTCGGCGCGCAGAAGCTCCCCTATTGTCAGGCCGAAACGAGATGGCAGGGGCAGGCAGGCGGGCGGTGCGGGTGTTATCGCCGGCTGGCATCGCGCAGCAGCCCGAGGCGCACGAGACTTTCGGCTGTCGCGACGATGGCGTCCTCGCGCGGGCGGGGCGACCAGCCGAGCAAGCTGATGGCTTTCTGGCTGGTGGCGTTCAGATTGCGGCCGAGCAACGGCAGCGATCCGCGCAGCGCGGGATCCCTGAGTGCGCCGATGCGTACCAGCCAGTCGGGCAGCACCCGGGTCGATACGTGGCGCGCGGCGTCGCCCATGCGCGCCTTGAGCAGCTGGGCGACTTCGGCGAGCCACATGCTTTCGCCGGCAATGGCAAGGAAGCGTTCGCCGTTCGCGGCGTCGTGGGTCATGGCGCGCACATGCAGGTCGGCGACGTCGCGCACGTCGACGAAACCGGAGTTGATGCGCGGATTGCCTGGCTGGCCGTCCAGCATGCCCCGGATCAGGCGGATGGAGTGCGAATAGTCGTCGCCGAGCACGGGGCCGAGAACCGTCACCGGATTGATCGCGGACAGTTGCATGCCGCGTCCTTCTCGCGCCACGAAATCCCACGCCGCGCGTTCCGACAACGTTTTCGACTTCTGATAAGGCCAGACGTCGGCGGCCGTCAGGTTGCTCCAGTCGGTTTCGTCGAAGGGGCGGCTCATCGGCCCGTGTCCGGCGCAGATCGCACCGAACGCGGAGGTCAGCACGACACGCCTTACACCGGCGTCCCGCGCCGCACGCAGCACGCGCAGCGTGCCTGCCACGGCGGGCTTGACCCAATCGTCTTCGCTCGTCTGCGTGCCGGTGGGCGTGGGCGACGCGCCATGCACGACGTAGGCGCAGCCGGCGGTTGCCTGTTGCCAGCCGTTGTCGGCGAGGAGATCCGCCGCGACGAATGACAAACGGTCTCCGGGTTCCGCGCCGCCTCTTTCGAGCTGCGCGCGCACCTGCGTCTCGCGTGTGAGCGAGCGAACGGTGGTTCGCACCCGATAGCCGTGATTCAGCAGCGCCAGGATGCAGTGTTGTGCAATGAACCCGGTGCCGCCCGTGACGAGAACCGATTGGAGACGGGTATTGCTGTTCATGTCGTTGATTGTCCCGGGACGAAGAACCGGCAGGTTAAGACCCGGCGGGCGGCTTGTTAATGCTCCATCGTGCGATTTACTTGCGCGACAGTACGATGATGAGTGACGATCCGTTCCCCGACATCCTGAGGCTCACGAACGCCGAATCGTTTTGGAAACGAGGACGTCGGATTACCTACGGCAAAACGGTCGTTCGTCCTCGCAAGCGATCTTTGCATTCCGCCCGCCGCCGCGATGGCGTTGCGCTCGGGCGCCGGAAAGTCGGCGGTGAAACCGGGCAACGGCAATGACGAGAAAAACGGTCGCCCGCTACGAGTGAGTGCACTGGAAGCTCGCCGCTGCGTTGACATCGCCGCCGATATACTTGGGCCACAGTGGATAGCGGCACAACGGGCGCGTCCTCCCGAGCGTCGCTGCGTTAAGGTCGCTCATCGTCAGTGTTTCGGGCGCCTTGCCGCTTTCCACCCATTCATCGAGTGCGGAGAGTGAATCGACGGCAGGGTGAAACGGCCCCGTGCCATGGCCGACCCCCGGCATCAGATAAAACCGCACGAAGCCGTCGACCGTTCCTTGTCCGAAACGCTGCACCAGACCGTTGTAATAGTCGGTGCT
>NZ_JBYQCG010000116.1:0-17259 GCF_057837105.1 Burkholderia sp. APQ4-4ca
CAATGGGAGTATCTGAGCCGTTACGTCACCGACGGTCGCGCCCCTATCGACAACAACGTCATCGAACGCGACATCAGGCCTTTCTGCACAGGCCGCAAATCCTGGCTGTTCAGTGACACGGTCGCTGGAGCGAAGGCAAGTGCAATGGTCTACAGCCTTATGCTCACGTGTCGCGCGTGCAACGTCGAGCCGTACGCTTACCTGCTTCACGTGCTCACCGAACTGCCTCAGCGAGCCCCGGATGCCGACATCACGGACTTGCTGCCGTTTAACTTCGCCAAACGGCACACGGCTGTGCTGCCATCGCCCTGAACGACCGAGCGCATAGCTTCGGCAAGACCGTCAAAGTGTGGCGAATTGAGCGCTTACCCTTAATCAGGCCACTGAGAGGATCGCCCTCGATCGGCAATGCCGATGCCGGAAGCGACTGCGGCAAGGCCCGAAGCTTTTCAGGGTTGGCAAGTAGCGCTGGATCCAGCGGATAAGCCCGGATCGTGAACATCGAGGTTAGCCGCTTGGAGAGGAAGTCGACCAAGGTTTCGGGCCAGACTGTCAACTTGGGTGAGGGCGCCGCGCCGGCAGCCTTGGCAGCTACGGCAGCCGCAGCTGCTGCGCGCATGGCATTGGCTTCGGTGACCGCGGTAATGAACTCTTTAAACAGCGCCTTCATGTCTTTGGGCTCGTAGCGCAGTCGCACTCCCAGCCGCCCGCCGGTCCAGTCCATGAGCGGGACCAAATCTCGGACCCGGTGGACCTCGTCCTCCTTGACCTGCAGCCACAGATCCAAGGCCGGCAGCGCTTGCACCCAGGGATCCAGGGTGAGGTCAGTCGCGACACCCTCCAGGTTCGCCTGAAGCCACGTTTCGCCAATGTCCACGAGCGCTGGCAAGTGGCACAACGTGAAGTCGTGGATGTCAAACGGACAGCGACGAGGCGTTAGGAAGCGCCGTAGGGCCAACATAGCTGACGTCTTGCCGCTGTTGTTCGCGCCGACGAACAGCGTTGTCTTGAGCGACAGATCCACGCGAGCCGACAAGAGCTTCCTGAAATTCGCGATCTCAAGGAATTCGATATGCATTTCGCACCATCCCCTCTGCATGTAATTTTTGTAACGTTAACCGAAGCATGACGCAACTGATAGCTGGGGGCGAGGCCTCGGAATCAGTTCAGTTGCGGTTCTCGCCACAGGTCAACGTCTCGTATCGAACCCAGCGAACATTTGAAGCCAAGAATCGAGAGACTACATCCAGTTGCGGATTCAACCCGTCGATGCAACACACTTGAGGCTGCGTAGCAGGTTATCGTGCCTCGCATCGCGACCGCGCCTACGCGAGTGAAGTCATGGCCCGATTCGCGGCGGAATTCATAGTAGCGCTTCACCCCGCGCCATTCGAGCGTCAGAAGCGTACGCCCCCGTTCAGCGGCAGCCTCGACCAGACGAGCATATGCAACATCGGGCTTGCGATGTATACGTGTCGGAGAAGTACCTTGGCTCATTGTCTTCAGAACTGAGCGGTCACCTGAAAACCGAGCGTCACACGTGCCGTCGGAAAACCTGACGGCTTGTAGACAGGCGTACCCGCGAAGAGATCGTACGCATAGGAGCCGAATCGCGTGCCGACACTCCCCTTCACGCCGATCACAGCACCTGCCAGTTGCGTGCCGACGAGTGCGATCGGCTGCGGCCCCCATACGCGGCCATAATCGAGCCCCGCATAGAGCGCCTGCCCCATCTGCCCAATCGGCGCCTGTAGCTCGTTGCGCCAGTAAAAGCCACGTGCCGCCGCCAGCATCGTCTCGCCGTCGAAACCCCGAACCGTGTAGCGACTGCCGATCGTCAAGTCATCGATGTAGTACAGCGTGTTTCCGGTGTACTGGCCGTGGAATGTGCCGACATAGCGGAATGGCTGCTTACCGATGGCGAACGGCACCGCCAAGTTCGCGTCGAGCACCGCCATCTTGAAGCGATAGGTCGGCCCGCCACCCTCCGCCAACGCATCGTGCTGAGCCCCCAACCCACCGACGCCTTGACGATATGCAAGCGAGCCGTCGAACTGCGCGCTGCCGAAATAGTGGCGATCGGTCAGGCCGAGCTCGATCATCGTGTTATTGCGGCGCTGCTGCGAGATCTCGGTGTCCTCGATAAAGCTTTGGCCGAAACGACGCGACAGGCGAACGTATGCACCGAACACATCGTTCTGATTACGCGACAGCACGCGGGCCAGCTTGAAATCGACCGTCTTCGAGTTGCCGCTCGCGATGAATGTCTGGTTCACGCCGGCGATCTGCTGGTAGTACGTGTTCGTGTAAGCGGACAGCGTGGCCGTCCAGTAGCCCCATGGAATTGAGTAGAAGCCGTTCCAGCCGTGCGAACCGAGACGCTTGTCGCCGAATTCGAGATCCTGGCTCACGCCGACGTTGAAGGTGTCGTTTAGGCCGAGCGGGTTATCGATGCCGACCGACAAGTTGCCTTGCAGCTTGCCGGTAGCACGCGTGCCCGAGTTGTCGATCGATGCGACGACCGTCCACGGCTTGCCGCGCTTCACGTCCAGAACCACGTCGCTTTCACCGGGCAGTTCGCCCGGAACGATCTGCATCGTGACGTCCTGGCTCGATACGCGTTTCATCTGCTCCAGACCTTGCTCCAGGTCGCGCAGATTCAATACTTCACCATCGCCGGTCGGGAATGCAGTTTTCCATGTGCCGCGCAGCTTTTCATCTGAGAAACGGATGCGCCGGATCGTGCCGGGAATCAGCGACAGTTTCAGCGTACCGGTCGACAGGTCTTGTTCGGGGACGAGAACGCGCGTGGTGACGTAGCCGCGCGCCAGAATTGCCTGAGACAGCCCCTTGACCAGCACGTCAATGCCTTGCTTGCCAACGCATTGGCCCGCGTAGTGGTTCAGCCAGTCGCGCGCAAACGCGAAGCGATCCATCGGCAGCGCCGACGCACCTTGTGCCTTCACTGCATCGGGCAACGAGCTAGGCACGTCGAGCGTCAAGCGGTCGATACGGAAACACGGCGCTTCGACGGGAAGCGCCGGATACGCTTCGACCTTCGGCACGTCGGAACGCACGGAAGGGCTGCGCACCGTCGCCTCCCGTTGCTGCGCATCACGTTGCTGCTGCGCTTGTCGATCCTGCTCCGCGTTCGCCCTCGCCACCGCAGCTTGATCAGCAGGCGTAGGGACCTGCTGCGCCTGCACCCCGGGCGATACCAAGGCTATGACCGGCAAGGCCACTAACCGCTTTATCATATCCATCTAAATTTTTTTACAGTAATTATCGCGGCTTTCTATCCCAAACCGATCGAGTTTTCTTGAGGCTCACTTCCGTTAAATTCCGATGCGTGTAGAAATCCAGAAACATTTCCAGCGCCACCGATATATCGCGACACACCGTTCGATCATCCCACTCATGCCCCAAAAAGCTAGTGGTTCCTCGAAATGGTGCATCACCCGGCTCCCACCATTCGCGCCGTGCCGTTTTCTCAGTCGGCGGGGTTACAGGATCATAGACAAGCCGACATTCCCCAGGATGGGAATACATCGCCAGAGAATCTCCTAGCAAGAGTCTATCTACATCCTCGCGAACGGCGATCGTCAGCGTGACCGTTCCACCGAATTCAAATACACGTCGAATCCACTGCTGGACCTCCTCCCACGAGGCCTCCTCACTACTGAAGGAAGATAATTCTCCAGAATGTTTGCTTGCCGCTTTCAAACGAATAACATTTTTCAAAATTTCGCTCCTTGAGTTTCAACCAGCTTATTTCCGCTGCCTCTGACCCATTGCGAAATCGATCCATCGGCCCCGTTAACTACGGTGAGCTTACTTAGGCCGGCAGCGTCGGCCATCTTAACGAGATCAGATTGGCAATAGTCACACGGCGCCAACCCTCTAACTACAATCGTCATAGGTTGATCTTGCGTCAATCCCGCGTTATATGCTTGCTGAATGACACCGATCTCCGCGTGGGCCTCGCCGTAGATTCCGTTCGGGTCTCCAGGCGCTACCAACTTTGAAATAAGCGTAGGTTGACTCGGGTCAGAAAATCCAACTCCGCGTGCCGTCTGATTGACATCATAGAACGATCGCCCACCAATGCTTGCATCAGCCGTCACCTGAACCGGCGCGGATGCTCCGGGTAATGTCTTACCAATCAGAGGATCAATCGACTGAGCCTTCGCAAGATCGACCGCAAGAGGCTCAGCAGTGGCGGCATTCGCCGTTCCGCCCGATGTGACCGGCTTCGGTACATCCGCGATCGACTGCGAAACAACGTCCGACACCCCAGCCGCGACCCGCCCGGCAATCGCCTTAACAGCGCCGGTTGCTAATCCACCGCCCATCGTAGCAATAACGGCGTCCGCAACCGGATGGACTGATGCAATCGCATCGGGTGATGTCCCAGCTTGCTGAATCAAGTCATGCGCAAATCCAGCCACCTGTTGATTGGTCGGGCCGTTCGGATCAACGTAATATTGCGATCCGATCCCGGCCGTCTGTGGCGTTTGTCCCGGGGCGAGTGCATGTGCTGTTCCCCCCGGTGTACCAAACAACGTCGAGTCATTGAATTGAGCGCTGGTCGACTGGAACGTCTTGACAGTGCTGCCATCCGCAACGATTGGACCGGTCGTCCCCGAAATCGTATAGCCGGACATCTGACTGATCGCCTTCTGAGCAATCGCCAGATTCTGCATAAACGTATCGAGAGCTTGCGAGTTACCAGACGCCTTTGCCGCCTGCACCAACTGAATTTCGTACTGCGTAAGCTGTGTCTGTGCCTGCGCGTCTACCTTCGCGCCTGCCGCCAACGTCAGCATGTTGGTCCAGTAGTCCGCCAGCGTCGCTTGATCAGCCGGTGTCTTGCCGTTCGCCGTCGCGATCCCCTTCGCCACAGTGGAAATCATGGTGCGTTCTTGCGGGTGCAGTTGGCGATTGAACAGATCCGCGCTCAACGCACCATTTGCGCCGCTCATCGCACCAGCCGAGCCGCCCAGCAAACCGCCCGCCGCCGCACCAGCCAGCCCCGATGCCGCATTCGCCAACAACGTGCCGCCCAGTGTATCGCCGAGCGCGTTCCCAACGGCGTTGCCTGCCATGTCACCGGCTACCGTGCCAGCGACCGCCCCGGCCACATTTCCACCGCCCATCGCCGCACCGATTGCGGCTATACCGGCGTGTGATGCGATCCGGGCTGCGCCATCGTTACCCCACAAAGCTTCCTGCTGTTGCGCCGCCGTGAAATCGGCCTGCGCCTGTGCCATCCCGGCTGTATCTCCGGTGGCACTAGCATTGGCGTATGCCAGTCGGGCCTTGGTTTCGTCTGCAATTGCCTTGTTCTGCAGCGCGTTCGCGACATCCCCCACCACCTGCATCCCAACTTGGCCGACCGATTGCTGGACCGCCATGTCGTTCTGCACGTTCTGCGCATTGAACGTGTTCTGTACCGCACCGTTCGCATTCGCCGTGTCGCGGCTCAGCCCAGCAGTGCTGTCGTGTCCGGTACCCGTGTCACCGCGTACCGTGATCTTCCCAGGACTGACAGCCGCATAGGTCGTCCCCGACGCGTCGCTGCTCGTGCCAGCTGCCGAGAATCCGCTCGGCCCCAGGCCCTGCGAATTCAGCGCTCCCGTTGTGTTGTTAGCGCCCTGCTTGACAGGCGTATTGAGATTCACGCCGCCCGGCGTGCTGTTCCCGAATCCACCGCTCGCGCTGACGCCCACCGTATCGCCCGAGTAAGACGCGTGGTTCTCCAGATTCGAATAGCCAAGCGTCTGCGTCGACAAGCTGTTCTTATCCGGCGTCGCCGTGCTGGCGATCACGCCACCGTCGAGCTGCGTATGGTTCCCAACGTTCACGTTATACCCGCCGGTACCCGCATAGATGCCGCTTTGCTGGTTCACCGATTGATAGTTCGCGTTGATGTTCTGCTCGCTCGCGCTCGCGCTGCCGCTGACCGTCTGGCCATAGCAGAACGGCGGCACGCAAATACTTGCCTGGAATCCGGCGCTCGATTGCTTGCTGTCGTAGGTGCTGGTGTCTTGCTGGCTCTGGACGTTCAGGTCGCGCCCGACACTCGCGTTGATCGTATTGCCCGACACCTCGGCTCCACGCAAGTTCGTATCGCGTCCGCTCGTAATCGACAGCGTATCGCTCGCGTTAATCTGCGTATCCCGATTCGTCACACTGTTACCGTTCGCATGGCCGTGTGCCGTGCTCGCGCCAAGCTCAAGCGTGAAACCATTCTGCTGTCCACCGAGAGCGGCTCCGACACCGATACTCCCGCTACTGCTACTGTTACTGCTCGATTGCTGGCTCGTATCCTTCGCGCTCGTCAGGTTGATGTCGCGCGCCGCGCTCAGCTCAACGTGCTGCGCGCTAATCTGCGTCCCGCTGGCATTGATGTCACCGTCGGTCGCAAAGCCATTTGCATCCTTGGCTCCGCTCCCCGTTGCAATCAGCGTTGCCTTACCGCCAGCGTGCAGCGTGCTCCCGTCGTTGGCGGCCGAGCTCGATTGCGCTTCGCTGTGGCTGGTACCGCCGCCAATGCTGACCGTCGCCTTGACCAGTGCCTGATTCGTTGGCTGCCCGTTACTCAATGCACTACCAACTTGATATGCGTTGTATGCGGCAAGTCCGGCCTGTGCCTTGTCGAGCGCCGCCAATCGCGAGTCGCCGCCGCGCGCCGGCTGGCCAAACGCCTGGTTCGCCTGCGCGATTGCATTGCCCACTGCACCACCAAGCGCAACACTGACGCCGAACTGGCTCGAATCCTGACTCATGCGGCTCTGTGTCGCGTCCGTTCCCGGATCGAGATTCAAGTTCTTGCCGATCAGCGTCAAATCCTTACCCACACTCAGGTCGGAGCCTGCCACCGTAATGTCCTGCTTCGCATCGAGCGTCACGTTGCCGTTGCCGCTCACAATCTGGCTGCGCATCGTGCTCTGCGTTTGCGACGACGTGTCCTGCACGCTATGGCTATTCGCCACACCGACCGAAAAACCGGTCGCCGTGCCGTTGCTACCGAGGCTGCCAACCTGGTGGCTACTCGATTCCTGGTGCGTCACGTTGGTTTCGAGCCCCGCCAGTACATTGATCGCGCCCTGCGTAGCGACGAGATCGACGCCCTGCGTTCCGCTGATGCCCGACCCGACGACGTTAATGTCGCCCGTCTTGCTCTTGATGACAACGCTATTGCCAGTGACCGACGACGCCGTTTGCTGGGTCATCGTCTGGCTGCCGTCCGAATTGCTCCGGCTCGCGTTGTACGGTGACGGACTGTTCCCGCCACTGTTGGCCGTGCCGCCGATCCAGCGAGCGACGTCTCCAAGGCTCGGCGTCGACAGTAGCGCGAGGCTCGTGCTGGAACTGCTCGACGACGTACTCTGCCGAAGCTGATCGGTCGACGCCTGCAACGTCACGTCGCGGTTGGCATCCAGCGTCGCCGTACCGCCAGCGCTGATCGCGGAGCCAATCACGGCAATATCGCCGTCCACGGTGTTCCCATTCGCATCTTTCTGCGCACCGCCGGTCGCTTTCACGGTCACGTTGCCGCCGCCACGCACCGTGCTTCCCGCATTCGTCAAACTCGACATGTCGGTCGTACTGCTGCTACGGCTCCGACCGTACGTCACCGAAATCGACGGCACATCGGCCGCACTTGCGCCGATTTCGGTCAGCACCGATTGGCCTCGCTGGAAACCGTTGCCCGAGGACGCATCCGCTTTCAGGTTGCGCACCGTATCAAACGGCGTACCAGTGACCGCCACCGTCAACCCGCTCGAACGCGCTTCTTGCTGATCGTGCGATTGCGCACGGTCCTGTCCCGAGTCGATCGTGACGTTCTCGCCAGCAATGCTGATGTTACCCGTCGCGCCCTTGACGTCGCCCACCGCCTTGCCGGCGACCATATCGCTGCCGCCGATATGAACGTCCTTGCCAGCCGACACCTTCACGTTGCCTTCGACGCTGCCGACAGAGCTGCGTGATTGGCTTTGCGTCGTCGAAGTTGCGTTATATCGATCGCTCTTTTCGCTCGATCCGATCGTGATACCCAGACCACCCGAGCCGGACAGGCCCGAATGCTTCTCTTGGTGATACTCGTTGTCCTGATACGTGTTGGTTGCTGCAGTGATGTTGACATTGTCCTTGGCCGACAGTGCCACATCGTGCGTCCCGACAATGGAGCTACCGGTGACGTTGATGTCTTTCCCGCTTACGACCGTTACGCCGTCGGCCGAGATCGTGCTGCCATTGGCATACGTGGTGGTCTGATCAACCCGGTTTGTCGCGCTCGCATGACTTGCGACGCCACCGTGGTCGTGCGATTCGTCCATGTTCGACACATGGGTTTCGGTCACCGCGCCGACGTTCACGTTGCCGACTGCCATCAGGCCCACGTTGCCCTGATCAAGCGAGATCGTGCTTCCGATGACGTTGATGTCCTTGCCTGAAGCAACGTTCACGGTATTGCCGCTATGCACCGCCGTGCCAACCACGGTCTGGTCGGACGTGTGCAATGTTTCCGAATAGCTGCCGTGGTGGTCGCTACCCGAACTGTTGCTGTCGATCGTCGAGGTCGTGCTCGCCGCGCCAAGCGTGACATTCCCCTTGGCGGCGATCGTGCCCCCGTTGCCCAGGTTGATTTGCGCGCCGGCTGCGGTCAGATCGCCACTCACCCCGATCATCGACACGCCACGAATATTCACCGCACTCCCAACCACACCGTTGATGTCGGTATTCGATACACCATTCGCGCGCTGCACGATCTTGTGTTCGCCGACTTGCTGCGTACCGAGGTCGTAGTTCCCGCCAACAAGCAGGCCGAGATTCCCGCCAACTGTCAGCGCACCCGCATGCTGTTCAAGGTTGCCCCCGGTGATGATCGCCGCGTCGCCCTTGACGTCGAGTTGCGCAATCGGCCCAAGCGTCGTCTTGACGCTCGTCGCACCGTCGCGGCTTACCTGGGTGTCGGTATTCACCGCGCTATTGAGAATGAGATCACCGCCTGCGTTCAGGTTCAAGCTACCCGCCTTGACCTTCGCCGATGTGAGATCGACGTTGCCATCCGTCTTCAGCGACATAAGGCCGCCGCTTTGCAGCGCACCGAACGCGTTGTCGATCTGCTTGCCTTGAATCGACAACGAATTGTCCGCCTTCAGCGTGCCGCTGTTCGTGAAGTTCTGCGCGTCCTTCAGATCGATGTCGGTGGCGGTGATCAGCGGACCATTGACGTTCTGCTGGTTCGCCTGTGCCAGATACACGACCGGCAGGAGCACCGACTGACCGTCGACCACGCGCGTTTCCATCATGATCACGTTACCGGTCAGCTTCGATACCTGCTCGGAAGACAAGCTCGCGCCCAGCGGCAGATCAAGCGACTTCTCCAGCGCTGCACCCGCCGCCATCAACTGCTGATACATCGTCTGAAGATCCGTGTACGGACCCAAAACCGCGCGCCCCGTCAGCGCCGTCACCTGATTGCGTACAAGCTGCTGTTCATAGAAGCCGTCACCCAGGCGCTTCGGAATGTGGGTGAGGTCAACCCCGATCTGACCGAAAAAGTAGTCGCTCGAAATAAAGTTCTTCTGGTTCGTGAACGCCGGATTCGTCTCGATCACGTAGCTCGCATTCGGCGACGGATTCGGTCGGTACAAGCCACCCTGCGGAATCGTCAGGTTGTTCAGCACGTTCAACGCGGTCGCACTTGCAATGATCCGATCGACCGGTGTTGAGGCGCCGCCATGCACCGGCGCCGCCGACTGGGCGCCCGCGCCCGCGATCGTTCCTCGAACGGCGCCACCAGTCGTTGCCGAAGCCGTTGCATTACCATTGAGCGTGGCAGGCGTCACGGTCGCCCCCGGCCCCGTCGCTGCGCCATTGAGCGAGACCGGCGTCAAACCCGTGACCGATTGACCGGGCAGCAACCCAAGCGACGGAAGCGATGCGTTGCCTGCGGTATTGTTGATGCTCACGCCCGTGCCGGAAATCGTGCCGTTCGAACCCAAGGTCGAATCGTAGCCCGGCAGCTTGTAGGTCTTGACGTCTGCTGGCGCAGCTTGGGTGTAGCCCCCCGGATTGCCCGTCACAAATGGCGCGTTGCCAAACGGCAATTGCCAGTTATATTCGCTGCTATCGTAATTGTTGTAGTGATACTGGCCCGAGTACGTCACCGTTACGGTCGGCGCCTGCTGGCCGGTAGCCGCCCAACCATTGGCATCGTAGGCATGCGGCATATCGACATTGCCAACCGCTGTGATGCTACTCCAGTAGTTTTGCAGGGTGCCGGTCGATGAGGCATCGATCTTGCCGCCCGACACGATTTGCGCAGTCGGGCTCAATGCCGTGACCGTGTTCCCCACAGCCGTTCCAGTGTAGGTCGTGTAGAAGTACGCGCTGTTCCACTGGCCGCCGTGAGGCGGCTCAATGTACATACCGCCCGGCTGGGCGATGATGGCGGCTGTTATGGCCGGTGTGATGTTGTCGGATCGGAGACCGGCGATCATCTGCCCCCCGTTCATGCAATTCACCGCGAAGTACGATGCGCAACCTGACAAGCTAATGCCGTATTGCGCGAGGGCCGCCGGATCGACGTTACTCGTGCTTCCCGAGGTGCTCATCACACGACGCGTGCTCGTCACCTTGTCCGCGTGCAACTCCATATCTCCGCCAGACTGAATCAGAGCGGATACGTTGTTGACCAGTGCCGCATTCGTATAATTGCCGCTCGCGTCCTTGCCGCCCGCTAGCACGACCTTACCCATCCCGAAAATCGCCGTCGTCGGCATCGAATCGGCCGCCGTCGAGTCGTCACGGTTTTCGATGTCGTGCGCGAGAATTTCAAGCTTGCCATTGCTATCCGATGCACCAATCAACGCCGTCGGCCCAACGTTCGACACCGTGCCGGTTGCGTTGAGCGAGACGCTACCGCCCACCAGCGACCCGGTATTGGACAGGTTGCCCGATTGCGTATGCAGCAGCCCACCGGCCGACAAGGCGCCCGAATTGACGATATTGGCCGCGTTGATGGTCAGGCCATTGATGGTTTGAAAACCCGCGTTGTTGGTGAACGTGCCGGGCAGCGCAAAGGTAAGGTCGTTACCGACGTTGAACTGCGTACCCGGCGTTGTCGTGTAATCGCCTTGCAGGTTCACGCGTACATCGTGCGCTGCGCTATACGCGCCGCCGCCTTGCAGTGTCGGAGCCGTGATCGTCAGGTCGCGCGTGGAGCTGATTTGCCCGTTCGTGTTCGTGATTGCGGCGCTCGCTGTCACATCTACGTCGCCGCTCGAATTCGCAACGCTGCCGATTTTCCCGCCGCTGTTGTCCAAGGCCGCCGCTTGAACATGGAGGCTCGCGCCGCTCAACTCCCCGCCCTGCGCGTTCGAAATCGATGTCGCGCTGATCGTGACGTCGCCGTTACCGGTGATCGTGCCCATGCCCGACACGTTGCCCGCGTGGCTGTTCGTGATCCGGCTGCCGCCCTGCACGGTCGTCGCGCCCGCGCCGAGATCGGTAATGGCCCCGTCGGCATTGTTGATCGATCCGGAATGGACCGCGAGCATACTCGTGTCGCCGGCCGTCGTCTGACCGGCCTGAACGTGCCCGGCCTGGTTCACCAGCGCGCCGCCGTTCGTCAACGACAGAGACGCGCCCGCACGCACCAGCCCTCGTACGTTGTTCACGTCGCCCGCCACCGTCGCCCTCACGCCGCCCTGTGCCGCGAGAATGCCGTTCGAGTTGTCCCAACTGCTCGCGCCGACAACCGCCTGCCCCTTGGTAACAATGGTCCCGCCGGCATTGTTCAGCGCACTCGCGCCATTACCCGGCGCGATTGTCAGCGTCCCGGTACCGGCATGCGTGATCGTGCCGCCCGCATTGTTCAATTGGCTAGCGGCCAGCGTCAGGTCCGTACTGTTCGTTTGAATCACGCCCGCTGCGGAGTTGTCGAGCGAGCCGCCGACGTTGACAGCCATGGCCGACGAGCCATATTGCGTGATCGTCCCGCCGTGGTTCGTCAAGTTCGGCGCGGTCAACGCAAGTCGGTTGGCTTCGAGCTTGCCCCTGCTGTTGTCGATCATCGAAGCGGCTGTCACGGACAGGTTGGACGCGCTGACCGATCCGCTCTGGTTCGTCATCGAGCCCGTGTCGATCGACGCGTTCGTGCTCGCGCCAATCTGACCGCCGTCGTTCGTCAGCGTGCGGCTGGAAATACCAAGGTCCGCACGGGACTGCAGCTTGCCGTTCGTATTGTTCAACGCGCTGCCGACCGTCGCCGTCAACCCCGATTTGCCGTTGATCAACCCCGATGTATTGTTTAGCGTGGCCGAATGCTCCACGACGCTACCGTTGCTTGCAATCGATCCACCAACGTTCGATACCGATCCCGTCACGTTTCCAAGCGTCAGCGTGCCGCTGCCGGCATGCGTAATCGTGCCGCCATCGTTCACGAGTGAGGCAGGCGAAAGCGTCAGGTCCGTACTGTTGGTTTGTAGCGTACCGCCATTCGAATTGTCGAGCGTGCCGCTGACGTCGACAGCCATGGCCGACGAGCCAAGTTGCGTAATCGTGCCGCCGCGGTTCGTGAGATTCGACGCGGTCAACGCGAGCTGATTCGCTTCGAGCGAACCGTCATTGTTGTCAAGCGTCGAGTCGGCCGTCACCGACAGGTTGGGCGCAACGATCGAACCACCCAGGTTCGACATCGCGCCCGTGTGGATCATCGCGTTCGCGCTTGCGCCAATTTGACCACCGTCGTTCCTCAGTGTGCCGCTGGAAACGGCAAGGTCCGTACTGGACAACAGCTTGCCACGCGTGTTGTTCAATGCGCCGGCGATCGTCACTGTCACCCCGGCTTGGCCATTGATCGCCCCCGACGTGTTGTTCAACGAACCGCTTTGCGCGACGACTCGCCCATTGCTCGCGAGCGAGCCGCCGACGTTCGAAATCGAACCAGTGCCGTTGCCAATCGTCAGCGTGCCGGTACCCGCATGCGTAATCGTGCCGCCATCGTTCACGAGCGAAGCCGAGGTCAGCGTAAGGTCGGTGCTGTTCGTCTGAATCACGCCGGCTGCCGAGTTATCGAGCGTGCCGCTGACGTTGACAGCCATGGTCGACGAGCCATATTGCGTGATCGTCCCGCCGTGGTTCGTCAGGTTCGGTGTGGTCAACGCGAGTCGGTTGGCTTCGAGCTTACCGCCGCTATTGCTAAGCGTCGAATCAGCCGTCACCGACAGGTTGGACGCGCTGACCGATCCACCCAGGTTCGTCATCGAACCCGTGTGGATCATCGCGTTCGTAGTCGCGCCGATCTGGCCACCGTCGTTCGCGAGCGTGCCGGTAGCGATGCCAAGGTCCGTATTGGACAGCAGCTTGCCGTTCGTATTGTTCAGCGCGCTACCGACCGTGGCCGACAGGCCAGTTTGGCCGCCGATCGAGCCGGACGTGTTGTTCAGCGTGGCCGATTGCGCCACCACGCGTCCGTTGCTCGCGATCGTACCGCCGACGTTCGACACTGATCCCGTGCCGTTGCCGAGCGTCAGCGTGCCGGTGCCCGCATGCGTAATCTCGCCGCCGTCATTGACCAGCGACGCGGGAGCGAACGTCAGGTCGGTACTGTTGGTTTGCAACGTACCGCCGTTCGAATTGTCCAGCGTGCCCGACACGTTCACGCCCATCGCGCCGGTGCCGATCTGCGTGATCGTGCCGCCGTGATTCACGAGGTCGGTCGCGTTCAACGATACCTCGTCGGCCTTCACGGCGCCCGCGCTATTGTCGAGGGCCGTGCCGGTCAGCGCTGCCGTCTGAGCGACGATCGAGCCGCCGCTGTTGATCAGACGCGCACCCGCATCGACCGCCACCTTTTGCGTAGCCTGCAACGCGCCACGGCTATTGTCGATCGATTGTCCCGAGACATGCAGATTCGTACTGGACGTCATCGTCCCGTGGTTGGCAACGTTGCCGCCGCGCACGGTGACGTCGCCGTTGCCGCCGATCACGCCGCCCTGCGCGCCGTTTGCAGTCGTGCCCGCTGCGTTGGTCAACTGGCCGCTGGTCGTCACGGAGAGGCCGTCGCTGTTGAGCGACGTAATCCGGCCCGCCGTGTTGTCCAGCGACGCGCCGGCCACCGTCATGCCAGCCGCGCTTTGAACGGTGCCCCGGTTGTTCGCGATTGCTCCGCCACGCACGTCCGCCGTGCTTTCGGATACGAGTTCACCCGACTGGTTGGCGATCTGGCCGGCGACGTTGACCGACAGCGGCCCCTGCGACGACACCTTGCCGCCCTGGTTCGACAGACTGCCGCCGGTCAGCGTCGTGCTGTTGCCGCTCGACAGGCTGCCGCGGTCGTTGATCACGGTGCCCGATGCGTTCGCCTGAATGGCGCCTTGCGCGCTCGTCGTCGCACTCGACAGATTCACGTCGCCGCCCGTCGCGTTCAGCGACAGATTGCCGTTCGCGGCCGTCTGGCTGCCGGCGAGATTCACACTGCCGCCCGTCAGCGATGCGTTACCGCCCGCCACATTCTGCCCGGTCGCGGTCAATTGGCCCGACGCGGTCAGGTTCAGGTCGCCGCTGCGCGCGACCGAACCATCGTTGTTCACGCCCGCCCCGAGCGTGCCGGTCGAGTTGACGCTGTCGGCGTTGACCGTCGCATTCTGCTGCGCCGCGAGCGTCCCGCTGTTCGTCAGATCGGCTGCAGTGTTCGCCGACAACGATTGTTGCGCATACGTGGTGCCGCTATTCTGGATGCCGCCCGACGCCGACATCGCGAGGTTGCCGCTTGCCGTGGTCTTGCCCGCGAGCACGAGCCGGCCGTCCGATTGCAACGTCAAATCGCCTGCCTGCGCCGCGATCGTCCCTGCGTTCGCGACACCAACGCCTGCGGAGTTGCCAACCAGAAACACCCTATTGGCATACATGCCGCCTAGTTGGGCTACGTCGATCGCGACGGCAGGAGCAGGGCCGTCACCGGCGATCGGCGTCGCGGCAAGCGTGTCGTGATTAACCTGGTTCGTACCGGCGATTACATTGAGATTCTTCGCATAGATCGCGGCATTAGCCTGTACGGCACGGGCGATGATGTCAGTCTGATCAACACTCGAGGTATCGAGGCCCGCGCCTTGCACGGTTACGAGGCCGCGATTGACATTGAAGCCCGTCAGCGATCCGTCCGCGCCAAACTGCGGCACGCCAGTTGTCAGGACCGCGCGCGAGGTATTAATGAACCCGCCGCCGTCCACGACGATACCGGCAGGGTTGGCCAGCACGATCTCCGCGCGGCTGCCCGCGATCTCCACATACCCCTTGATCTGACTGGCCGCGGTGCTGTTGACCTGGTTGACGATGATGCGCGCCGCCTGCCCCGCACTCAGGTTCGGGTTGCCGTTGATATAGCCGGCCTGCTGCGTGTTGACGATCGTCGACGCGTTGTTGAGGATCGCGCCGTTCTTCTGAACGTCGAACTGGTTATAGGTGTTCAGCGACACGCCGGCAGCGCTCGGCGTGTTGATGTTGACTTGCGGCAGGCCGTTGGGTGTCTGCACCACCGCGGGCGCGTGAGGCCCGCCGCCGACGATCTGCGCATTCGCCCAGATCGGATTCGCGCCGGCTGCGACCAGCGCGCCGAATGCAGTCACCCGTAACGCGAACTTCGCTGCCGGATGCTTGCCGCCGCGCTTGGCGAAGCGGCGAGTCTCGCCCGTATTTGTTTTCCCCGTCCGGCTGGCCGTCTCTTCGACGGCAACCAACATACCCCGTACGCGGCTGTACACCAGCCGATATTGGTTCTTGTTCATGATTTTGGTCTACTCGCGATTTTTTGGTTTCGATCCGCTCTCACGGCATCGAACATCGCTGGAAGCTAATTGAAACGTAGAAAGTCAGCGTCAAAGAACGTCAATCGTTGCCCGGTTGAAACAGTTCGTTCGCGCCGAAGCTCCAACACGGGCGCTCGCCCCGCTCCCCCGACCGTGGCAAGTTACATATTGCGTCGTCCGCAACTATGGCCGCCATTGTAATGGCAATCCGCGCGAATATTACCTCACCCATCACCTCAAAAATCCCTGACAGAATTGCGAGGGCGAATTGGCGCACAAAAGATAATCAACTTTCTTTCAACCACATATCACCTTCCTGAGCCTGGCCAGCTATTGCCGCTCCGTCGATGCATTTCCGCGTCGGCGCACTTCGCTCAGGAGTTTCCGTGATCTCTGATCCCCCTACCTTTGTGCTGATCGGGCTGGGCCTCGCGCTCGTCGCCATGTTCGCGGTGGGTTTCTATTGGCTCGCCACCAAGGACCGGCCGACACGTCGGCACGCCCCCGTCGCTCCCCCGCCAACTCACAGCGCAGCCGACCCGCGTTCCGTCGACGTCGACGAATTCGATGAATGGGAGGCGTTCGCGCCGTACCCCGATCACGTTGTCCACGCCGCACATGAAGCCAGCGCCGAATCGAGCGATAGCTATCCGCCGTTCGGTCAGCGCGAACAACGCGCCTACGCATCCCCTGGGACCGAGGCTCGCCACGACTTGCACAATGCGATTGAATCGTTGATGGGCGAGCCGGACAAGCCCGCTCCGGCGCCGGCAAAGACCACCGCGCCGTCGTCACCCAATCCAGCAATCCGCTGTCCGCGTTGTCTGTCCTCGCGTATCGACACACGCAATCGCGCCCGCAAAGCTGGCAGCACGATCGGCAGCGTTGCAGGGGCGACGGGTGGCATGGCCGCCGCGCTCGCTGGCGCGGAGACCGGTGCGGTCGTTGGCTCAATCGCCGGACCACTCGGCACGGTCTTCGGCGGGCTCGCCGGTGCGGTAATTGCCGGCCTCGTCGGCAGCGCCGCGGGCTGCGCGGCCGGATCTGCTGTTGGCGCAGCAATCGATGACAACGTGCTGGACAATCACCACTGTCTCGCCTGCGGTCACGCGTTCAGTACCGCGCAGAACTAAACGGTTCACCTCACTTCCCTCTCGCTGTTCTCCCCTCAATTCTCTTTCCGTCCGGCGCTCGCCGGACTGTATGCCCTCGTCTTTATTCAAGGAGCGACCATGCATCTCGTTCAAACAATGGCTTACGTCGGAGCCGAACCCTGGCACGGCCTCGGAAACAAACTCACCCCGAAACACCCGCTCGAAGTCTGGAGACGCGCCGCCGGCATGGACTGGCGGATCGAAGAAGCTGAAGTGCGTTTCGTCGCCACTGGCAATCGCACCCTCGGCTCGATTCACGCGTTTCCCGAACAGAAGGTCTTGTA
>NZ_JBYQCG010000116.1:17279-25998 GCF_057837105.1 Burkholderia sp. APQ4-4ca
TCCCTCTCGCTGTTCTCCCCTCAATTCTCTTTCCGTCCGGCGCTCGCCGGACTGTATGCCCTCGTCTTTATTCAAGGAGCGACCATGCATCTCGTTCAAACAATGGCTTACGTCGGAGCCGAACCCTGGCACGGCCTCGGAAACAAACTCACCCCGAAACAACCGCTCGAAGTCTGGAGACGCGCCGCCGGCATGGACTGGCGGATCGAAGAAGCTGAAGTGCGTTTCGTCGCCACTGGCAATCGCACCCTCGGCTCGATTCACGCGTTTCCCGAACAGAAGGTCTTGTACCGGTCGGACACCAAAGCACCGTTGTCCGTCGTTTCGGCTCGCTATCAGGTCGTGCAGCCCGAAGAGATTTTGGAGTTTTATCGAGACCTGACGGAGATCGGTGGTTTCCAGCTCGAGACCGCGGGTGTGCTCAAGGAGGGCCGCAAGCTCTGGGCGCTCGCCCGCACCGGACAGTCCGGCATGCTTAAAGGCAAAGACGAGGTGAATGGCTACCTGCTGCTGGCCACCGCGTGCGACGGGACGCTGGCCACCACCGCACAATTCACGTCGATCCGTGTCGTATGCAACAACACGCTCGCCATTGCCTTGGGGAACAGCGCTGGCGCAATCAAGGTCTCGCATCGATCACAGTTCGATGCAGCCGCTGTGAAGCGACAACTCGGTATCGCGGTCTCGACATGGGACGCATTCATGGTCCGCACCAAAGCCCTGTCCGAACGCAAGATCACCGACTCCACGGCCGAAGCGTTTCTGCGACGCGTGCTGACATACTCGACTGCCAACCTTCCCGACCGCGAGATCGTTGCCATCAATGAACGCGCGATTAAGGCAGTCGGTCAGCTTTATGCCGGTCGTGGCAAAGATGCGGATCTGGCATCGGCCTCCGGCACGGCGTGGGGATTGCTGAATGCGGTCACGGAATACGTCGATCACCATCGTCGCGCCCGTACTGATGACCACCGTCTTGATGCCGCCTGGTTCGGAGCGGGTGCAACGCTCAAGCAACGGGCATGGGATGCGGCAATGCAACTTGTCGCATGACCAAGCCCATCCCGCTTCTGGCAGTCGACATGCGCATTCAGATTCCGCGCGGTGTCGGCTTACGGTTCGGCGGCCGTTACGCCACGATCCTGCAAATCAAACCTCAGGGTACGACGGTCCATCTCGGAAACGGCAAACTCGTGACCTTCGCCGGCGACGCGTTGCAGGACACATTCCGGCGCATTAGTTCGGCATAGCTCCCGTATTGACTCACCTTTAGCCGGGTCAGATCCGTCTACCGGGCTTCTTCATTTTGGAGGTCTCTTGAACGCCCCTCACCCGGAGCCACCGCACCCGCGAAAGCCAGCACTGAAGCTAATCAAGACTGCCGACCTGTCGCGCGACGACTGGCTCGCGGTACGTCGTACCGGCATTGGCGGATCGGATGCTGCAGCTGCGGTCGGGCTCAATCCCTACATGAGCGCGCTGGAATTGTGGCTCGACAAGACCGGACGCGCGGAAGGTCTTCCCCGCGCCGATCCAGCCGATACGACGTCCCCTACGTATTGGGGCACGTTGTTGGAGCCCATCGTCGCGGCCGTTTAGACCCAGCAGACCGGCAACAAGGTCCGCAAGGTCAACGCGGTGCTGCGACATCCATCGATCGCGTGGATGCTGGCGAACATCGACCGGGAGGTCGTCGGCAGGCCTGACGTCCAGATCCTCGAGTGCAAGACGGCCGGCGAACATGGCACCCGACTCTGGCGGGACGGCGTGCCGGAATACATACAGCTGCAAGTCCAGCATCAGCTCGCCGTCACCGGCAAGACAGCAGCACACGTTGCGGTCCTGCTTTGCGGGCAGGCGCTGGAAGTGCATCGAATCGAACGGGACGACGCGTTGATCGGACGGCTCATCGAACTGGAACAGCGATTCTGGCGCTACGTGGAATCCGATACGCCGCCTCCTGCGGACGGATCGGAATCCGCCGACCGTGCGCTGCGTCACCTGTATCCCGGCAACGGTGAAACCATCGACTTCAGCAACGATCGGGTGCTGTCCTCCGTGTTCGCCGATCTGGTCGCCGTGCGAGCCGAGATCGAGACGCGCCAGCAACTCGAAGCGCAGTTCAAGCAAACGCTCCAGCAAGCCATGGGTGACGCAACTCGGGCTGTATTCGAAACCGGCGCCGTGTCGTTCAAGCGCAGCAAGGATTCGTCCACCGTCGACCGAGAACGGCTGCTCGCCGACCACCCCGAGTTCGAAACGCAGTACGCCCGTTCGAAGCCGGGTTCGCGGCGCTTTCTCGTTTCCACCTGATTCGATTCCCCATGACCAACTTCGAATGTCTCACGGAGATCATGACGTTCTCCCGCTACGGCGCGCTCGCGCAAGCGTTCGTGATGAACGCACTCAGTAAGCACGCCGAGCGCGTTGCGACCGTACCCCTCGAAACGTTGCAAGAACAGTTCGGCGTTCACCCGCTGATCAGCGTCGAAGCCTGGCATGGCGTCGCTCAGGAAATCCACACGAAGCTCGAAGCGCACTTCACGCGGTAGTCAGCGCGATTCGACGCTCGCCGCTCCCCTCTCCCTTTCATTTTTAGAGGACCACATCATGCTGAAGGGACTGAGCATCACCCCACCGATTGTCGGACGCATCGCGATCGGGAAAATTGTCGAGAAGAACGGCAAGCGTGTGCCCACTGCCGATGATCAATTCACGCTGACGACGCAGGTGCAACAACGCGGCGAATGGATGCTGCATCCGCTAAACGAAACACTCCGCAAGGCGACATCTGGCAAGCTGCGCGCGATTCCCATTCGGGTGCTTTTCTCCGACCCAGATTCAACCTGCGCTGCGAGTACTCGCTGTTCGATCGCGATACCGGGCGGCCCGTGTGTGTCGGCAACGGAGAGACGTGCCGACGTGCCACCGATGCAGGTATCGAAGCCATGCCCTGCCCGTCACCGGATGGCTGTACGTTCGGTCGTCAAGGCGGCTGCAAGCCCTACGGGCGACTGAACGTGATTGTCGGCGAGGATGATGAACTCGGGTCGTTCATCCTCCGCACCACGTCCTATAACAGTATCCGGACGCTGGCCGCACGCCTGCATTACTTCCGGGCGGTATCCGGCAACCTGCTGGCCTGTCTGCCGCTGGAATTGAAGCTGCGCGGTAAATCGACCACGCAGAGCTACAGGTCAGCCATCTATTACGTCGACCTCGGCGTGCGTGCGGGAAGCAAGCTCGAACAAGCGTTGATCGAGGCGAAGGAACTGGACGCGCGCCGTCGCGAAGCCGGGTTCGACCAGGCGGCACTCGATGCCGCCGCCCGGCTCGGCTTCGCCAACGGTGCGTTCGAGGATAGTCCCGACGAGCGCGCCGCTGTTGCCGAAGAGTTCTATCCACACGATGCGCCGCAATCGGACGCTGGTGACGGCGGCTCTGCCGACACCCCAGTCACGCTTCGCCAGAAGCTCGAACGCAAAGCCGTCCTGCTCGGCGGCAAGGCAGCATGAGCGTTCGACGCTGGGGGTTCGCGCTGGCGATGCTGGCAACCACGACTGCGCTCAGCCTGTCGATTCTGGCGGGTTGGCAGCGCAGCGGCACGTTGCCGGAACGGCTCATCTGGATCGCAATCGGAACGGTGCTCGCCACGAGCGCGCACCTGTTACCGGCGCTGATTCGGGATGCGCCGATCGTCGTCCGGGGTGTCGGTAGCCTGTTATGGGGCGCATGTCTGGTCACAGCCTGCTACGGTCACGCGGTGTTTTTCGCGTTCGCCCAACAGCATGCCGGCGAGCAACGGGCGGCGACGGTCCCGGTGGATTCAGCTCCATCATCCGGTCGGAGTCTCACCGCCGTCATGGCGGAACGCGCCGCCGTAACGGCGCAACTCGCGACCGCCAACGCCCGTTACTGCAACGGTAACTGCGTGACACTGGAAGGTCGGCGGGTCACGCTCGCGGCCAAGATCGATGCGCTGAACGCCGAAGCCAACGACATCCACCGTCAGCAAGTCACGACGGATCGAGTCACGGCGCGGCGTGACGCGTTACTCGCCGATCCCGTCACGTCACGACTCGCCGCGTTACTCGGCACGACGACCGCTCGGGTTGATCTGCTGACCGGACTCGCGTTCGCCGCGGTGCTGGAAGGCGTCGCGTGCGTGCTGTGGACAGTCGCGCTTCGGTCGCCGCTACCGAAGCCGTTACCGGTCACGACTGGCGTTACTCCGGAAGCAGTCACGGTGACGCCCGCCGTGACTCAGCCAATCGCCACGCCAGTCACGGACGCGCCGAACGTGACTGAACCCGTAGTCACGATAGTCACGGATGCGGGCGGCATGGCTCAGCCGGCAGTCATGCCCGTCGCGGCCAGTCACGACGACGAGACCGTTAGTCGCAATTCCGTAACGCCCAGTCACGACCGTACGACCACCGGTCATGCGCCGCGCGACGATCCGATTACGCCCTTACCGACCGGCGCTCCCAACGACGACCACCTGTCGCGACTCATTCAGGATGTCGCGACCGGGCTCGTTCGTCCGACCGTTGCCGACATTCGACGTCACCTGTCCTGTTCGCAATCTAGGGCAGCGGAGTTACGTCGGCAGCTTGTCGAACTCAACGTGACGGCATAAACAGCCGGGCCTCGCGCCCGGCTGTCTTCTTGTCGCCCTCATTTCACTTAATTCTCGTCATGCCACATGGACACCACCGAACTCGTTCCCAGCGTCAGTATCGTGAACCTCGCCAATCAGCGCGTCGCCGTCGTCGAACGCGTGCGCGCCGCTCTCGACCTGCTCGGCCAGGCACAAGAACTCGCCAAAGCTGCGCATCTCGGGTTCCCCCGGCTCGTGCTCGACGAGAGCTACGGCTGTCGGGGACGCCCCACCGTCACGGGAGAGTATGCCAAGCGCGACGATGCCGAGGCCGCCATCGCGCGTCTCATTGACGTGCGCGGCTGGACCTATTTGTTGTCCGAATCGGGCTTGCGCAGCTTCATGGATGCCCGAGGCACGCAAGCAGTGGGATAACCAGATTGCCGAAGGTGACGTACCTGAACTGACGGCCGCCAACATCCAAGCAACCTTCGCGCAGCTCTACGGCGCGCGCGGCGACATGTTCGAACGTGGCGTGGTCCAGTGCTTCAAGCGGCTGTCGTGGAACTACAAAACGAATCAGCCCTTCAAGTTCGGGCGCCGCATCATCGTTCGGTATTTGGTCTCGCAAGGCAGCTCCAATTATCACGTCACGAACGAGCTGAACGATCTGACGCGGGTGTTCAGCGTGCTCGATGGCGAGCCGGAGCCGGATCATCGACATGGCATGTCGTCGCTTATCTCGGACTCGCAGCGCCAACAGAAGATCGAGGCCGAGCACGGCTATTTTCACCTGCGTTGGTTCAAGAACGGCAACGGGCACTTGACGTTCAAGCGTGCTGATCTGGTCGAGAAGATGAACCTGATTCTCGCGAAGCACTATCCGAACGCCCTAGCGTCCGAAGCGCGGTAATTCCGGGACGCGCCCAGCGTCTCGCCTCTCCCTTTATCCATTCCGCGAACTCGGTATCCGGTTTATCCGGAGGCTCGTGTTCGCCCATTACTTGGAATATTTCGTGAATCCGCCATCCGTACAATCCGCCGGCCCGCGCTTCAAGCTCGGCCGGATTTTCGCCACGCCCGCCGCACTGGAAGTCATCGCCAACACACGCGTCTCGATCATTGACCTGCTGATCCGCCACATGCGCGGCGACTGGGGTGACCTGTCCGAATCCGACCGCCAGCAGAACGAGTTGTCGATTGATGCAGGGCTGCGTCTGCTGTCGAGCTACGTGCTGCCCAACAGCCAGACCGTATGGGTCATTACCGAGTGGGACCGCTCCGCGACCACCTTCCTCCTGCCGGGAGACTACTGACATGCTGATCCAGAAATTCCATGTCCCGGCGAGTCGCCTGCGGTCGCCGCGACCGGCGCGAAGCTCTTCAGCCGTCAGGGGCACTGGGACGGCGGCAGTACCCTGCACTGTGTCGCGATGGCGCTCGCGCTGCTCGGCAGGATCGGTGATCCGGTGTGGCTGCCGTATCATGAGGAAGGCGCAGAACGTAGCGTGTGGGACCACGCGTGGCCGCATTACCTGCACGGGCTCACGCTGTCGGAGATGGCAAGCTTCATCACCGAACTCAATATTGGCGTGCGGCCTGTGCTGTGCACCGGCAACGCTCAAGCGATCCCGCGTTTCAGCGAGAGGGAACTCGCCGCCGGCAACCCAGTGATCGTGGGCTGGAACCAGCCGCATCCGGTGAGCGCACATGCGGCGCTCGTCGTGGGCATCGAAGGACGCCAGAACGGGCGAACCTTCGAACCGCATTCGCTCCTGCTGCTGGATCCGGCGGGTAATGCGCCCGCACTCGCAGGCTTCAATGCGAGGCTGGACCGGCATGGCGACGAAGGCGTGATTTACCGGTCGTCAAACGCGGCACGAGCCATCTGCCAGAAAGGTGCTGTGTCGATGAGCGAAGTCGTGACTGAAGACGCCACCGCTGCTGCATGATCGTGGACGGGCGCCGCGTTCGCGCGGTGCCCCCCGGCACGCGACAATCTATCGGATTTCCGAAGTCGACCCGAACCGCTCACTTGGTTTTCCCGATAGCGGTCAGTCAACACGGCACAGGCGCTCCGAGGATCAGAGTAAGTGCACCCGTGTGGCTGCATGCCCACGGTGTGAGAATTCCAGCAGCAGGATTGAGCTGACCACGGATCACGTTTCCTGGCCATGTCGCACATTCGCGGACACATCCTTAAGCACATCTGCGAAAGTTATCGCGATGCGAGTCCGTCCGGTCTCCTTCGGCCATAGCAAGCCAAGCTTTCGGGACAATTCCGGATGCGTTATAGGTATCAGGTTGATGCATTCGAAGCCTGCTCCGGCACGTTCAGGAACGACGGTTGCAAGCTTGCCTTCGGCCGCGACCGTAAGAAGCGCCATCGTGGTATCCATTTCAACGACTACCCGCGGTTGTACTCTGGCAGCCTTGAACGCATCATCAATTAGGATGCGCGTCGAAAACTTCGGCGCGAGGAGCGCAAGGGGAATCGAATCAAGCGTTTTCCATTGAATCCGGTGCTTTTGCGCGAATGGGTGGTCCCGACCGACGGCCAAGACGAGCCGCTCCGTGAAAAGATACTCGGATTCAACGCCGTTCGTTGAAGCCGGATGGAATGCAATACCGAGATCGAGTGTACCTAGTGCCAGCTTTTCCTCAAGCTCCGCCGCGAGAAGATCCTGGACCACGATCCGAACCTTCGGATACCGCTGATTGAAGGACGAGACTGCTTCAGGCAGAAATGAAAGCGGAAATACCGGGATGGCGCCCAAAGTAAAGATACCTGCGTCGAGCTCGTTGAGTTCCTGCATGGCTCGCTTGGCTCGCATCATTTCGTTGCACGTGCGCGCCGCATAGTCATGAAAAACCCGGCCTGCCTGTGTGAGGCGAATGGTTCGCCCAACTCTGTCGAACAACACGATGCCCAGTTCCTCTTCGAGCTGGCGAAGGGCGTGCGACAGCGTGGATTGCGCAACGCACATCTTTTCAGCTGCCCGTGAAAGGCTGTTGAACTCAACAATAGCCAGGAAATAGCGAAGATGCCGAAGTTCCATATGTCTCTCGCTGGACCAGATCTGCATAACACTATTGATCGATAGTATCGAACAATTTTATCGAATTAATTCATTTTTCCGATCATCACGACCTAAGTACCATCACGAGTCGACACTCATCGATACCCGATTGATCGATGAGCGAGTTCGTCACGCGTGGTTGGTGCGCGCGACTGACGGCATCATGTCAATCGGCATCACATTGGAGTACCTAATGAGCGACGCCATTGTCGCGACACCGTACCCCCGCGCACCTCGAAGCATCGTGGGCACGAGAATTTTCGGAAGCAATTGAGGTCCCCGCGAACGCGAAGACTATCACGTTGAGTGGGGTAGGCGCGCTGCCGGCGAATCTCGACGTCGATCCGCACACGGTAAGCTATTTCGGCGATTTGAAAACGCAAACGAAAAGCGTGTTGGATCAGATTCAGCGAATCCTCGAAGGTAAAGGGTATACGTTGGGCGACGTGATCACCGTGCAGGCTCTTTTCGTTGCCGAGCCCGGGAAAAATGGTGTGCCAGACTACGATAGTTTTTCGAGCGTCTATGCCGAGTATTTCGGCTCGGCGGCGCAACCCTATCTGCCCACCCGGACTCGTGCACAGGTAGTGGGGCTTGTCGAACCAGGGTGGTTAGTCGAAGTGACCGTGACAGCGTCGAAGGTCGTGAAGATCGCACCTCCATCGATCTGACCTTTTTTCATCGATTCTGATTCATTGTCGACAATCCTGGCGCGGCAGTCGAAGGGCGGTTCATGGCCGGCAAGCGACCGCTCGCCGGCAGCGATGCCATCAAACCTCGGTCTGCTCCGCTATCTCAAGGGCATCGTCGACCTCAATGCCGAGATAGCGAACCGTGCTTTCCAGCTTGGTATGTCCGAGCAGCAATTGCACCGCCCGAAGGTTCTTCGTCCGCCGGTAGATCAGCGAAGCTTTTGTCCGGCGCATCGTGTGGGTACCATACGCCGTATCGTCAAGGCCAATCCACGCAATCCACCGATGCACCAGTCTGGCATATTGGCGCGTCGACAGATGCGGTGATGTATGCAACCGGCTCGGGA
>NZ_JBYQCG010000116.1:26018-32208 GCF_057837105.1 Burkholderia sp. APQ4-4ca
GGCGCGGCAGTCGAAGGGCGGTTCATGGCCGGCAAGCGACCGCTCGCCGGCAGCGATGCCATCAAACCTCGGTCTGCTCCGCTATCTCAAGGGCATCGTCGACCTCAATGCCGAGATAGCGAACCGTGCTTTCCAGCTTGGTATGTCCGAGCAGCAATTGCACCGCCCGAAGGTTCTTCGTCCGCCGGTAGATCAGCGAAGCTTTTGTCCGGCGCATCGTGTGGGTACCATACGCCGTATCGTCAAGGCCAATCCACGCAATCCACCGATGCACCAGTCTGGCATATTGGCGCGTCGACAGATGCGGTGATGTATGCAACCGGCTCGGGAACAGAAAATCCTCCGCCTTCAGTCTCCGCGCTTCGATCCAAGCTTCGAGGCTCTCACTGATCTGTTCCGTGATCTCGAATTGCACGGGCCGCTGGGTCTTCTGCTGCATAATCGTCGCTCTAGACGCCACGTGGCTTCCGTGGCGGACATCCTGAACCTGCAACCGCGTAAGATCGCACGCTCGGAGCTTGCTATCAATTGCGAGATTGAACATCGCGAGATCACGAAGGTTCGACGTCATCTGAAGTCTCGTCCGAATCGCCCAGATTTCTCGGAGCTTTAACGGCGGCTTCTGCCCGGTGAGCTTGCCCTTGTTCCATGGCACACGGTGGCCAACGAAGACGTTCTCGGTTTCCATGACAATCTCCTTTCAAGCAAAGGGAGATTGAGTGTGCACCTCTACCAGCGGGCGCTATCGACCCGAAGCGGTCACCGGATCAAATCATTTGTGAAGGACCGTTCGCGATCAATAGCGGCCGTTTCGCGCATATCGGGGGGCCGTGAATGGCCTCTGGCCTGCTCCTCATTGCCCAACGCCATCGCGAGCTTCGTTCGATCGAGCTCGCCTTCCCACGCCGATACCGCGATCGTCGCTACGCCATTGCCCACGATGTTGGTCAACGCCCTGCATTCGGACATGAAGCGATCGATGCCGAGGATCAGCACCATCGCGCTGACGGGAACGGTCGGCACCACGGACAGGCTCGCAGCGAGCGTGATGAATCCCGCGCCCGTCACGCCCGTCGATCCCTTCGAGGTCAGCATCGTGACAAGCAATAGCGTGAGTTGCTGCGCAAACGACAAATGTGTGTTGGTCGCCTGTGCGAGAAACAGCACGGCGAGGGTCATGTAGATGTTAGTGCCATCGAGATTGAACGAGTAACCGGTCGGCACGACGAGCCCCACCACGCCGCGCGGGCAACCCAGGCGTTCGAGCTTGTCCATCAGTTGCGGCAACGCCGCCTCGGACGTCGATGTACCCAGCACGATCAGCAATTCGTCGCGGATATAAGCGAGAAAGCGCCAGAGACTGAACCCGCACAGACGCGCGACGATGCCGAGCACGACAGCCACGAACACGAACGCGGTGAAATAGAACGTGCCGATCAGCTTCAGCATCGGCAGCAGCGAACCGATGCCGTAACGGCCTATCGTGAATGCCATCGCCCCGAAGGCGCCGATCGGCGCGAGACTCGTGACCATCCGGACGATGCGAAAGAATGCCTTGGACAAGGTTTCGATCATCTGCGTGACGGGCGCGGCGGGCCCGCCCATCAGTGCGAGCGCCGTGCCGAACAGCATCGCGATCAGCAGCACGGGAAGGATGTCGCCCTGAACCAGCGCGCCGAGAAACGTGTCGGGTATCACATGCGCTATAAATCCGGCGATGCCGTCGCCATGCGCCGCCTGCGCCGCATAGCCTGAAACGGCGCGCGCATCGAGCGTCGACGGATCGACGTTGAAGCCGTTGCCCGGCGCGATCACGTGCGCGGCCAGCAAACCGATCCCTAGCGCGAGGGTCGATGCGACCTCGAAATAGAGCAGCGCCTTGCCGCCGACGCGGCCGACTTTCTTCATGTCCTGCATGCCCGCGATACCCGTCACGACCGTGCAAAAAATCACCGGCCCAATGACCATCCGCACGAGTTTGATGAACAGATCGCCAAGCGGCTTCAACGCAATCGCCGCGTGCGGCGCGAAATGGCCGAGCAGCACGCCGGCGACGATGGCCGCAAGCACCTGCACATAGAGAATCGTGTAAAACGGTTTGCGCTTCATGTGTCTCCTCCATTTTCGAGGCAAAGGGATGCCCTTCCCTTCTTCGGTCGGAAGGGAATCGGCTTGGCTAAAGCAGGGAACCCGCTGCGTCGCGCGGCGGTTCGATGCTTACATCACTTGCGCCCAGGGATGCCGCGCAAAATGCGCCTGTTCGAACGCTTCGATTGTGGAGAGAGAGTCGAGCGTCAGATCGACGGTATCCATGCCTTCGATCACCATGCGCTTGTGGCGCGCACCAAGCGGATACGCATACTGCTGGTCCGACGCGGACCTCACCGTCTGCTGTTCGAGATCAATCGAGATCGATGTGCCGGGCGTTGCGATCGCCTCGCGCGTCAACGCATCGACGGCATCGCGATCCAGTTGCACGAGCAGCAGACGGTTATTCATCGCGTTGGAATAGAAGATTTCCGCGAAGCTCGGCGCGATCACCGCCTGAAATCCGTATTGCTGCAAGCCCCACACCGCATGCTCGCGGCTCGATCCGCAGCCGAAATTCGCGCCGCCGATCAGGATGCGCGCGTTCGCGTAAGCGCTCCGGTTCAGCACGCAGTCCGCGCGAGCTGCGCCTCGCCCGTCGAAGCGCAGGTCGTACAGCAGACCGTCGGCGAGACCTGTTTTGTCGATGATGCGCAGAAACTGCTTCGGCATGATCTGGTCGGTGTCGAGGTTGTCGATCGGCAACGGGGCGGCGATGCCTTCGATGATCGTGAGTCGCGTCATGATGCATATGCCTCCAGTGTGCGGACATCGGTGATGCAGCCGGTCAGCGCGGCAGCCGCCGCCATGGCCGGACTCATCAGATGCGTGCGGCCGCCGCGTCCCTGGCGGCCTTCGAAATTGCGGTTGGTTGTGGACGCGCAGCGTTCGCCGGCTTCGAGTATGTCGTCATTCATCGCAAGACACATCGAGCAGCCCGGCTCGCGCCATTCAAAGCCCGCATCGATCAGCGTCTTCGCGATGCCTTCCTGTTCGGCGGCACGACGCACGCTGCCCGAACCCGGCACGACCATCGCGCGCACGCCTGGCGCGACGCGCTTGCCGCGCACGATCGCGGCCACCGTGCGCAGATCTTCGATGCGCCCGTTGGTGCATGAGCCGATAAACACGCGGTCGATACGGGTGCCGGCAATCGGCCGGTTGGGGGCGAGTCCCATGTAGTCGAGCGCGCGGCGCAGCGAGGCCGCGGCTTCCGGGGTCGATTGCACGGTTTCGTCGGGGATCGGCTGATCGATGGCGACCGCCTGATCGGGAGTCGTGCCCCAGGTGACGAACGGCGCGATGTTCCACGCGTCGAAGCGGTGTTCGACGTCGAAGTGTGCGCCCGTGTCAGACTGCAAGTCGCCCCAGTCTTCGAGCGCAGCTTCCCAGGCTGCTTGGTCGAGTGAAGGCGCGTGGGTGCGCACGTAGTCGAAGGTGGTCGCGTCCGGCGCGATCAGCGCAGCGCGCGCGCCCGCTTCGACCGTCATGTTGCACAAGGTCATGCGCGCCTCGGCCGACAGCGATTCAATTGTCGAACCTGCGAATTCCACGGCATACCCGCGCGCGCCTTGCGCGCCGATCCTGCCGATGATCCAGATGACGACGTCTTTTGACGACGTGCCGTACGGCAATGCGCCGTCGATCGTGATGCGCATGGGCCGCGCAAGCCGGTACACAAGCGTTTGCGTCGCGAGCACGTGCTCGACTTCCGACGTGCCGATGCCGAAGCCCAATGCGCCGAGCGCGCCGTAGGTGGTGGTGTGGCTGTCGCCGCACAGCACGACCATGCCGGGGCGGATCAGGCCGAGTTCCGGCGCGACGATATGTTCGATGCCTTGCAGCGGATCGTCCGCTGCAAAGAGCCGGATGCCCGCGCGCTCGCAATTGCGCGCCAGGTTCTGCGCCTGCAACAGCGACGCCGCATCGCGAATCACGCGCGGCGACTCCGCATGAGTGGGAATGATGTGGCTCACGACGGCGAGCTGCTGATGCGGACGGCGCACGGCGCGGCCACGTGCATCCAGTGCGCTGAACGCTTGCGGGCTGGTGTACTCGTTCATCAGATGCAGATCGACGTACAGCAGTACGTTTTGTTCGTCGATACGCGCGACGGTGTGCGAATCGACGAGTTTCTGGTAAAGGGTTCGGTTGGACATCGGCTTACTCGCTGAGAAAAGGCAGCACGCGTTCAAGCAACAACTCCGGCGCTTCTTCCGGAATGTAGTGGCCGCAAGGCAGGGCTTCGCCCTGCAGGTTCGTTGCATACGCCTGCCACTCGGCGAGCGGCTTGAAGCATTGCTCGATCACGCCTTGCGCGCCCCACAACGCCATGAACGGGCAGACGATGCGCTGCCGTGAAGCGAGCGTCGCGCGATCGTGCTCAAGGTCGATCGTGACGCTCGCGCGGTAGTCCTCGCAGATGCCGTGCGCCGTTTCCGGATCGGACAGGCAACGCAGATATTGCGCGTAAGCGTCGGCCGCGAACGGCGCGAGGCCGGCGCTGCGCGCGCCGATCGTCTGTTTGAGATAGAGATCGGGATCCGCGAGGATCAGTGTCTCCGGAAACGGCGCGGGACGCACCAGCATGAACCAGTGCCAATAGGCGCGCGCGAAGTCGAAGGAAGTCTGCTCGTACATCGCGAGCGTCGGCGCGACATCGAGCGTCACGACGCGCGTCACCGCATCCGGATGATCGAGCGCCATGCGCGCCGCGACCCGCCCGCCCCGATCGTGGCCGATCACCGCGAAGGTCGCGTGGCCGAGACTACGCATCAGTTCAATCTGATCGAGCGCCATGCGGCGCTTCGCGTAGTTCGCGTGATCGGCAGCGCCCGGCGGCTTGCCGCTGTCGCCGTAGCCGCGCAGATCGGCGGCGATCACCGTGAAATGCTCCGCCAACGCGGGCGCGACCCTGTGCCAGATCGCATGCGTTTGCGGATGCCCGTGCAGGAGCAGGAGCGCGGGGCCGCGCCCGCCCTGTATGGCGTGAATGCGTACATCGTCGACAGTCGCCGACACGTTCCTGAAGCCTTCGAACATGGTTGTCTCCTGATCTTGATTCGAGTCTAATTGATGAATCATGCGATTTGGTTTCCTGAAGTTCATTCCGGTCGTAACTTTAAGGAACGAATCAACAAACAATATGGAGCATTGAAATGGATGGTTTCTCGGACCTGAATCTGTTCGCGCTCGTGGCGCGGCATCGGAATTTGGCCGCTGCCGCGCGCGAACTGGGCGTGACGCCGCCCGCGATCAGCAAGCGGCTTGCGCAACTGGAACGGCGCCTCGGCGTGCGCCTGATGAACCGCACGACGCGGCGTCTGAGTCTTACGCCGGAGGGCGAGCTCTACCTGTCGAACGGCTCGCGCATTCTCGACGAGTTGTCGGAACTGGAGCACCTCGTCACGCAAAGCCGCGGCGAGCCGACGGGACTTCTGCGCGTGAATGCTTCGTTTGGATTTGGCCGGGCGCGCATTGCGCCGGCGGTGTCGGAATTCGTCGCGCGCTATCCCGCGATGAAGATTCTGCTGCATCTGACCGACCGCCCGATGAGTCTTCAGGACGAGGGCTTCGATCTCGGAATTCGCTTCGGCGAGGTGCCGGATGCGCGCATCAACGCGCGGCTCCTGCTCGAAAACAGGCGCGTGGTGTGCGCGTCACCCGGCTATGTAGCGCGGCATGGCGAGCCTTCCGTGCCGCACGATCTCATACGGCACGCGTGCATCGTGTTGCGCGAGAACGAGTCGGCGTACGGCACGTGGCATTTTTCCCGCGGCAAGCGGGCGGAGACTGTCAAGGTGGATGGCGCATTGTCCAGCAACGACGGCGGCGTCGTGCTGCATTGGGCGCTCGAAGGGCGCGGGATTGTCGTGCGATCGCAGTGGGAGATCGCGGAGCACCTAGCGAGCGGCGAACTCGTTTCGTTGCTCGCGGACTGGGCATTGCCGGACGCCAATATCCATGCGATCTATCTGGAGCGCAACCAGCTTTCGGTCAAGCTCAGGACATTTGTTGACTTCCTGGGCGAGTATTTGCGCAGGCCGGCGAACCTTGCGTGACACGCTATCGTTGTGAGCAGCGAACCGGGCTCACACGTGAC
>NZ_JBYQCG010000117.1:0-19199 GCF_057837105.1 Burkholderia sp. APQ4-4ca
CCAAAATCTCCAACTGCCCTCGATGCTCGGCAAGCTGGACCGCTTCGACCTGATCATCCTCGATGACCTATCGTACGTGCGCAAGGACCAGGCCGAAACGAGCGTGCTGTTCGAGCTGATTGCCGAGCGGTACGAGCGTCGCAGTCTGCTGATCACGGCCAATCAGCCGTTCTCGGGCTGGAACGACGTGTTCCCCGATCCGTCGATGACGGTCGCCGCGATTGACCGGCTGGTGCATCACTCCACCATCTTTGAACTGAACGTCGAAAGCTACCGCCGTCGCAATGCCAGCGACAACAAGCGTCCGCGGCGGCGACAATTACCCGAAACCGAACAGGAGGAAACGACAATTACAGAAACCTGACTAACGACAATTACCCCATCCAACCGGCCAAGGTAATTGACGCTCGACCGGCCAAAGTAGTTGACGATCTACACATTGGCACCGGCCGATCGATCGGTCAGCGCATCGTGTCCTGAAGCATGGGAAGCAGAAACAGAAAACGCGCAAGCGATTGCGGCGGTGGCGGAAGACAGGCGGATAGGGCAATTCATGGGCGATTCGAATCAGGTGATGTGCATTGAACAAAACGGCAGATCACTGGCTGGCGGCTGGGCGACTAGGGGAGCGTCGAAGCGGCCCTGAAGCGACTGCGAGGCGTGGCGAGCGCGACTTGCAGGGAGGCTGGCTGGATTGCGGAAGCGAATTCGTATTATTTCATGAAAATATCAAAAATCTTTCAACGTGTTTAGATTCGTCCGGTAAACAGAAAGATTTACCGCTTCGCCGAGCGCCCCGTCCCGGTGCGTGCTGCCGCAATCATCAGTCGATTGATTTGCAGCGACCGTGCTCTCGGTAGCCCGAAAAATACAAAACCGAGAACCGCCCATCGCCAAACACCAAGCCCAGCAAGGAACCAACCCCGATCCCCCTACCGAATAGCAACCCGATTGCACCCAAATCACCCGCCCCGCTTCCCCAAGGTTGCGCCCCCATCGCCACCCACCCATCTCAAAACCCTACGTGTTTTCCCTCGGTCGACAGGCATTTTTGACAGACAATTGAAAAACGCCCATATAATTTCAGTTGCCTTGCCAACAGCTGTCGGACCATCCCTCCGAACGAGCGATTTGGCAAGCGGGGCAGGCGAAACGCTTGCGCAATGCAAGACGCATCACGATGTCTTTCCGAACCAGACGTCCCCTTCGGGGACTGCAAGAGCCGGGCCCCGCTACGCAACATTCCGCTGGAGTTCCGTCTTTTATGTGTCTCGGGCGTGTCCCAAGTCCTCGCCCCGGGTGCTGTTCGATTGCGCAAGTCATGCCGCCTTTGCCCGTATGACTAAACAACATCGAGGAGCTCCCAGATGACGCTGTCCCGTCTTACGTCCATTTCCGTCGCCGCCGTGCTGTTCGCCGCCGGCGCCGCCGCCGCGCAAGCGGAAACCGTGAAGATCGCCATCGCCGGTCCGATGAGCGGCTCGGTCGCCCAATACGGCGACATGGTGAAAGCCGGCGCGCTGACCGCGATCGAACAGATCAACGCGGCAGGCGGTGCGGGCGGCAACAAGTTCGAAGTCGTGCTGATGGACGACGCGTGCGAACCGAAGCAGGCCGTCGCCGTCGCCAACAAGATCGTCAGCCAGAAGATCAAGTACGTGATCGGCCACGTGTGTTCGGGTTCGACGATTCCCGCATCCGACATCTACGAGAACGAAGGCATCGTGATGGTCACGCCGTCGGCCACCGCGCCGCAGCTGACGGAAGGCAAGAAGCGCCACTTCATCTTCCGCACGATCGGCCGTGACGACCAGCAAGGCCCGGCCGCCGCGCACTACATCATCAACAACGTGAAGCCGAAGAAGGTCGCGGTCCTGCACGACAAGCAGTCGTACGGCCAGGGCATCGCGTCGTCGGTGAAGAAGGACCTCGAAGCCGCGAAGATCCCGGTCGTGCTGTTCGAAGGCATCAATGCCGGCGATTCGGACTACTCCGCGATCATCACGAAGCTGAAGTCGCAAGGCGTCGATTTCGTCTACTTCGGCGGCTACCACCCGGAAATGGGCCTGCTGATGCGCCAGGCGCGCGAGCAGGGCGTGAAGGCGACGTTCATGGGCCCTGAAGGCGTGGGCAACAAGGACGTGACGGCGATCGCCGGCCCGGCTTCGGAAGGCATGCTCGTCACGCTGCCGGCCGACTTCTCGGCCGATCCGGCCAACGCGGCGCTCGTGAAGGCGTTCGCGGACAAGAAGCGCGACGCGAACGGCCCGTTCCAGATGCCGGCGTACGCAGCGGTGAAGATCATCGCCGACTCGATCGCGGGCGCGAAGACGACCGACCCGACGAAGGTCGCCGCGTACATGCACAAGACGACGTTCGACACGCCGATCGGCAAGGTCGCGTATGACGCGCAGGGCGACCTGAAGGCGTTCAAGTTCGTTGTCTACACGTGGCACAAGGACGCGACGAAGACCGCCGCCAAGTAATACGGAGTACCCGCCCGCGCGCCCGCCCTGTCCGAAACCCGGACGGGGCGGGTGCGTATTGGTCGCGCCTCTGACCCATGCGCGCCAAAGAGCGGCCCGAGACGACACCGTGCGTTGCGCGTGGCCGACCGCCGTGATCCGGCGACGGCATGCGACGCAGCGCCAACGGGAGCTTCCCGCACATGACTGACTTCTTTCCCCAATTCGCCCAGCAACTGGTCAACGGCCTGACGCTGGGTGCGATCTATGCGCTGATCGCCATCGGCTATTCGATGGTCTACGGCATCATCGGCATGATCAACTTCGCCCACGGCGAGATCTACATGATCGGCGCGTACGTGGGCCTCGTGACCCTCACGGCGATCGGCATCTCCGCCGGCTATCCGCTGCCGCTCGTGCTCGGCGCCGCGCTGATCGTGTCGGTGATCGTCACCGGCCTGTACGGCTTCGCGGTCGAGCGCGTCGCGTATCGCCCGCTGCGCGGCGGCCCGCGCCTCGTGCCGCTGATCTCCGCGATCGGCATGTCGATCTTCCTGCAGAACTACGTACAGATCGGCCAGGGCGCGCGCGACGTGTCCGTGCCGATCCTGATCTCCGGCGCATTCGACATCCCGCTCGGCGGCAACTTCGACGTGACGATCCCGTATGCGCGTCTGCTGATCGTCGGCGTGACGCTCGTGCTGATGATCGCGCTCACGCTGTTTATCTCGCATTCGCGGATGGGCCGCGCGTGCCGCGCGTGCGCCGAGGACATGAAGATGGCGAACCTGCTCGGCATCGACACGAACCGCGTGATCTCGTTCACGTTCGTGCTCGGCGCGATGCTGGCGGCCGTCGGCGGCGTGCTGATCGGGCTGACGATCGGCAAGCTGAATCCATATATCGGCTTCGTCGCGGGCATCAAGGCGTTCACCGCCGCGGTGCTCGGCGGGATCGGCAGCATTCCGGGCGCGATGCTCGGCGGCGTGCTGCTGGGCCTCGCCGAAACCTTCGCTGCAGGTTACATGCCGGCCGAGTACAAGGACGTGGTCGCGTTCGGCCTGCTCGTGCTGATCCTGCTCTTCCGCCCGACCGGCCTGCTCGGCAAGTCGGACATCGAAAAGGTTTGAGGGAGACGCAGATGAGTCAAGTCATTTCCGTTCGCCGCCCGGCCGCCGACGCGTCGGTCGGCCAGGCGCTGAAAAATGCGGTGGCCGCCGCGTTCCTGACGGCGATCCTCACGATTCCGGTGCTCGGGCTGCAACTGAAGCTCGACGGCTATCAGGTGGTGCTGACGCCGCACTGGCGCCCGGTATGGATCGCGGTCGCGGCCGTGTTCCTGTTCCAGTTGTTCAAGCCGTGGCTCGTGCGCGCGAAATCGGCGGTGAAGCTGCCGGCGATGCCCGCGATGGGCGCGCAGCAGCAGCGCGTGATCATCTGGGTGCTGCTCGCCGTGGGTCTCGTATGGCCGTTCTTCGGCTCGCGCGGCGCGGTGGATGTCGCGACGCTCGCGCTGATCTACGTGATCCTCGGCCTCGGACTGAACATCGTCGTCGGCTTCGCGGGGCTGCTGGATCTCGGCTATGTCGGGTTCTACGCGGTCGGCGGCTATACGTACGCGATGCTGAACCAGTATTTCGGGCTGTCGTTCTGGGAATGCCTGCCGATCGCGGCGATCGCCGCGGCGACGTTCGGCTTCCTGCTCGGCTTCCCGGTGCTGCGTTTGCGCGGCGACTATCTGGCGATCGTCACGCTCGGCTTCGGCGAAATCATCCGCCTGCTCGCGAACAATCTGACGAGCCTCACCGGCGGCCCGGACGGCATCTCGAGCATTCCGAAGCCGACGGTGTTCGGATTCGAGATGGCGCGCTCGGCGAGCGTCGAAGGCGCGAAGACCTTCCACGAACTGATCGGGCTGGAATACAGCGGCGAGCACATGGTGATCTTCCTGTACCTGATCGCGCTGGTGCTGGTCGGCTTCACGCTGTTCGTGACGAGCCGCCTGATCCGCATGCCGATGGGCCGCGCGTGGGAAGCGCTGCGCGACGACGAAATCGCGTGCCGTTCGCTCGGCCTGAACCCGACGCGCATCAAGCTGTCGGCGTTCACGCTCGGCGCGGCGTTCGCGGGCATCGGCGGCGCGTTCTTCGCCGCGCGTCAGGGCCTCGTGAATCCCGAATCGTTCACCTTCATCGAATCGGCGCTGATCCTCGCGATCGTCGTGCTCGGCGGGATGGGCTCGCAGCTCGGCGTGATTCTCGCGGCGATCCTGCTGACCGTGCTGCCGGAAGTCGCGCGCGGGTTCGCCGAGTACCGGATGCTGATCTTCGGGCTGGTGATGGTATTGATGATGATGTGGCGTCCGCAGGGCCTGCTGCCCGCGAGCCGTCCTCACGTGGAGTTGCCGCAATGAGCGCGAATGCAGAACTGTTGAAGGTCGCCGGGCTGCAGATGCGCTTCGGCGGGTTGCTCGCGGTGGACGGTATCGATTTCGACGTGCGCCGCGACGAGGTGTTCGCGATCATCGGGCCGAACGGCGCGGGCAAGACCACGGTGTTCAACTGCGTCGGCGGCTTCTACAAGCCGACCGGCGGCGACGTCGTGCTCGACGGTCATGCGATCGCGGGGCTGCCGAGCCACCAGATCGCGTTGAAGGGTCTGGTGCGCACGTTCCAGAACATCCGCTTGTTCAAGTCGCTGACGGTCGTCGAGAACCTGCTGGTCGCGCAGCATCGCAAGGTGAAGGCCGGGCTGCTGCACGGCCTGTTCGCGACGCCCGCGTATCGTCACGCGGAGAAGGAAGCGCTCGAACGCGCGGCGGTGTGGCTCGACCGGATGGGGCTGACGTCGGTCGCCAACCGGCCGGCCGGCACGCTGTCGTACGGGCACCAGCGGCGTCTGGAGATCGCGCGCTGCATGATCACCGAGCCGCGCCTCCTGATGCTCGACGAGCCGGCGGCCGGCCTCAACCCGCAGGAAAAGATCGAGCTGCAACACCTGATCGACAAACTGCGCCGCGAGTTCGGCGTATCGGTGCTGCTGATCGAACACGACATGAGCCTCGTGATGGGCGTGTCCGACCGCATCCTCGTGATGGAGCACGGCCGGCCGATCGTGATCGGCACGCCGGAAGCGGTCCGCAACGACCCGCGCGTGATCAACGCGTATCTGGGGGAAGAGTGATGCTGAAGCTGGAACAGGTCCATACGCACTACGGCGCGGTCGAGGCGCTCGCGGGCGTGTCGATCGACGTGAACAAGGGCGAGATCGTCACGCTGATCGGCAGCAACGGCGCCGGCAAGACGACGCTGATGATGACGGTATGCGGCACGCCGCGCGCGTCGTCGGGCCGCGTGCTGTTCGAGGGCAACGACATCACCGCGATGTCGACGCACCAGATCATGCGGCAGGGGATGGCGATTTCGCCGGAAGGGCGGCGCGTGTTCCCGAGCCTGACGGTGCTCGAGAACCTGAAGATGGGCGGCTTCTTCGCGAGCCGTCATGAAATCGACGACGGCATCGAGCACGTGTTCAAGCTGTTTCCGCGTTTGAAGGAGCGCGCGGCGCAGCGGGCCGGCACGATGTCGGGCGGCGAGCAGCAGATGCTCGCGATCGGCCGTGCGCTGATGAGCAAGCCGCGTTTGCTGCTGCTCGACGAACCGACGCTCGGCCTCGCGCCGCTCGTGATCGCGCAGATCTTCGACATCATCCGGACGATCCGAGACGAAGGCGTCACGGTGTTCCTCGTCGAGCAGAACGCGAACAAGGCGCTCGGTGTGGCCGATCGCGGCTACGTGCTCGAAACGGGACGCGTGGTGCTGGCCGACACGGGCGCGAACCTGCTCGCGAACGATCGCATCAAGCAGGCGTATCTCGGCGGGTGATCGACGGGAAGCCGCCGGCCTGCAATGGGCCGGCGGCGGTGTTGATCTCGTCTGGTGACGCTTTGAACCCGGATTTGCGGGAAGCGTGTAGCCGATCCGCACCGATCGAGGCCGGACGTGATCCGTGCCACGAAATACGTCGCGATTGGCCGCACCGCCGCTGAAGCGCGCGCGGTATTCGACGCAGCGGACATATTAGGTACCCGCCTCCAATCCCGGCCTCCATCCTTGACTACAGGCGAGCCTCGTCCACAATGACAGTGATCAATGTAACGATTGCGCGCTGTCCGTGGCATATATGCGCAGTCGGGAAAACGGAGGAGACACGTATGAACGACTCGACAACGCAGGCGGGCGTGGAATTCGGATCCGCGGGTTACAGGGCTGTGATTTGCGTACTGCTCGCCGGACTGGGACTGTTCAGTTTCGGCGACTATTTCTATCACGTGCGCCATGGTTTGGTCACCTACAACGTCGGGCCATTCGTCGATGGCCAATCCGTACTCGTCTGGCCGGTCTTCATCGCCGGTGTCGCGCTGATACTGGCCGTCACGTCGCTCTTCACGCGGCATGCGACGCCAGCGTCGTTCTCTAAGCTGGTGTTGCCGTTCGCGATGGTTCACGCGGCATACTTTTCCTCCGGGGTCTGGGGCGTTTCCCGTCCGACCGAACTGACGTGGGCGCTTGTCGCATTGTGGGTCGTGCGTATCGCCTTGACGTCCGAATACCGGGCGCAAACCGTCGTCGTGTCCTTGCTGCTCGCCGTATGTGGTCCCTTTGCGGAAGGACTTGTCTCGAGGTGGGGCTTCTTCGACTATGCACCGGCGCTCAAACAGGTTTTCGGCGTTCCATACTGGTTGGCCGGCGTGTACCTGAACGGCGGCCCGCTTGCCGTCATGGCCGCGCGGTGGGTCCGGACCGGCGGCCTGCCTCGGGCGAATCCCGCGAGCTTGTCACACAGGACGACGGCGTAGCGGCATCGGTAGAACGAATCGCCTGTCACGTCACGCTGCGCGATGTTCATGCCGAGGCCGCGGTTCATGCATTCGCACGTGATCGTCACGCTCGACCGGGTGCCGATGAGCAAGCCGCGTTTGCCGTTGCCCGACGAACCGATGCCCGGCCGCGCACCGCTCGTGATCGCGCCGGCTTCGATCGTAGTCAATTCGGCGCTATCCTCGCTTCGCGGAGGCCACCGATGAAAGTCAAACGAATCGTCGCCAACATCGACACACGCTCCATCGACGAAGCAAAGCGCTTCTATCAGCACATCTTCGGCCTCGACCTGCTGATGGACCACGGCTGGATCGCGACCTACGGCAATGCCGAGCGGATGGACGTGCAGATCAGTTTCGCGTCGCACGGCGGGTCGGGCACGCCGACGCCCGATCTGTCGATCGAGGTCGACGATCTCGATGAAGCGCTCGCGCGCGTTCATGCGGCCGGCGTGCCCGTCGAATACGGCCCGGCCGACGAACCGTGGGGCGTGCGGCGCTTCTACGTGCGCGACCCGTTCGGCAAGCTCGTCAACGTGCTCGCGCATCGCTGAGCCGCGACGGCGAGCCGGGCACGCCGGCGTTCACGCATGCAATGCCAGCCCCTTCACCGCCTTGTCGACGGCCTTCTTGGGCCCGTGCAACGCCAGGCCGACCAGATCGGGATGGTCCGCATCCTCGGCGCGGAACGCCGCGCGGTTGGCCGCATCGTGCCCGGTCGAGAACATCGCGCGCACGTAGGGCACGATCGTCAGCTCGCGCGACAGCGCCTGCCGGTGCGCGGCCTGCAATCCGTTCAAGTCGGCGGCGAACACCATCATCGGCTGGCCGAGCATCCGGCCGTAGCGGCGGCCTGCCGCATCCTCGTAAGGCTCGCCGAGTGCGTCGGGCGCACCAGCCGCGACGCCCGTCGCGAGAAACGCGACCACGTTGAGTTTCTGCCATGCGGCGAGATCGTCGCGCACGATCAGCGCTACTTTGGTATCGAACATGCTTGCTCCTGGTTGGAGCGCCGATGATCCGATGCCGCGCGCGATCAGTCTGGAACGTTTGTGCAGAGTTGCCGGTACGCGGCCGGCGTGATCCGGTACGCGCGGCGGAACCAGCGGCCGAGGTGGCTCTGGTCCGCGAAGCCGACGTCGGCGGCCGCCTGCGCGGGCGTGCGGCCGGCGGCCAGCAGCTTTCGCGCGGCGCGCAGCCGCAAGCGCACGAGGTACGCGTGCGGCGACGTGCCGAACGCGCGCTGGAACATCCGCGTGAGCCGGAACCGGTCGATGCCGGCCACGCTCGCGAGTTCGTCGAGGCCGATGTTGCCGTCCATGTGTTCGTGCAGCAGGTCGCGCACGCGTGCGATCGCGGGCGGCACGACGCCGCTTTCCAGCGCGAGCGGGCGGCCCAGCTGGCTGCCGAGCCGCATCAGCAGGCGGTCGAGCGTCTGGTCGCGCGCGAGGCGGCCTTCGTTGTCGTGGATCGCGAAGAACGCGTTCCGGATCGCGTCGACGAGCCCGCGATCGTCGACGAGCGTATGGCCGAACGTGGCTTCGACGCTGCCGAGGCCCGGCAGGTCGAGCCGGCGCGCGGCGCGCTCGACCCACGCCTGCGGCAGGTACAGCATCCCGTACGTGAAGCCGCCGGCTTCGGGCGCGTGGCCGTCGTGCATCGCGCCCGGCTCGATCAGGATCGCGCGGCCCGGCACGCTCGTATGCAGCGAGCGGTGGCACTGGAAGCGCTGCACGCCCTGTTCGGTGAAGCCGACGAGCATGTCGTCGTGATCGTGTGCATCGTATGCATGGCCGTTGAAATGCGCGTGCAGGCTTTCGATGCCGGTGTCCGCATCGCGGCGCGCGACGAGCCAGTGGTCGGTCGTGCCGACGGTGTTGGCATCCGTCGTCATCGGGCGCCTCGAGCGTCGTCGTTGCGTGACGGAACGTGTACGCAGGTGGCCGAACGGGGAGAGCGCGTGCGGTTCATGCTTCGCTCACCGCCGCCTGTTCGTCACGCGCGTATTGCGCGGGCGGCCGGCCGACGTGTCGCGTGAACGCGACGCTGAAGGTGCTCGCCGAGCTGTAACCGACGCGCGCCGCGATTTCCGCGATGCGCGCTTCGTTGCGGCGGAGCAGATCCTTCGCGAGCGCCATGCGCCACGTGAGCAGGTATTCCATCGGCGCGACGCCGACCGCGCGGCTGAAGCGCTCGAAGAACGTCGAGCGCGACAGCGCGGCTTCCTTCGCGAGCTCGACGATCGTCCACGGGTGCGCGGGGCGTTCATGCATCCGGCGCAGCGCGGCGGCGAGGCGGCTGTCGGCGAGCCCGCGCACGAGGCCGGGCGACGCGTGCGTGCCGGTCGTGAACCGCATCGCCTCGATCAGCAGCACTTCCAGCAGGCGCGCCAGCACGATCTCGCGGGCAGGCCGCTGCGCGCGCGATTCGTCCCGCACCAGTTGCACGAGCGTGGTCAGCCGCGGCTCGCCGCGTACGTGCACGAAGCGCGGCAGCAGCGACACCAGCAGCGATGCATCGGGGGAACCGAAGCTGCAGTTGCCGGCCATCAGCCGCGTGTCGACCGGGTTCGCGGGATCGCCGATCCGGTATTCGCCGGGGGCGAGCATGACGGGCGGCGCGGTGTCGACGCCCGGCGGCGGCGGTTCGAGGCTCGACATCGCCACGCCGTAGACCGCCGGAATCAGCATGAAATCGCCGGCCAGCAGCTCGATCGGCGCATGCCCGTCGATCGCGATCCGGCAGCCGCCGTCAAGGACCGCGCAATAGAACGGCTCGCCGGCGACCGTGCGGTTGATCGCCCACGGGCTCGCGCCGCGCACGTACTTCGAGTAACGCGCGCCCGGTTGCAGCAGCGTCACGACTTCGGTCAGCGGGTCGATCATTGCCGGACTCTCGCAAAAGAAAAGCGGATTGTCGATTGTAGCGAATACGGTTGCCGCCATCTATCGTACGAACACATGCTCAACACATCCGAGGAGTTCGCATGAAGACCGTACTGATTACCGGCTGTTCCTCCGGCTTCGGCCTCGAAATCGCGCGCCATTTCCTGGCGCGTGACTGGCAGGTCGTCGCGACGATGCGTAAGCCGACCGACGACGTGCTGCCGCCGTCGGAGCGCCTGCGCGTGCTGCCGCTCGACGTGACGAACGCGGACAGCATTCGCGCCGCGATCGACGCTGCCGGCCCGATCGACGTGCTCGTCAACAACGCGGGCTTCGGCGCGGCCTCGCCGGCCGAGCTCATGCCGCTCGATACGGTGCGCGCGCTGTTCGACACCAACACGATCGGCACGATCGCGGTGACGCAGGCCGTGCTGCCGCAGTTTCGCGCGCGCGGCGCCGGCGTGGTCGTGAACGTCACGTCGAGCGTCACGCTCAAGGCATTGCCGCTCGTCAGCGCATATCGCGCGAGCAAGGCGGCGGTGAATGCGTTTACCGAATCGATGGCGGTCGAACTCGAGCCGTTCGGCGTGCGCGCGCATCTCGTGCTGCCGGGTCGCGCGCCCGACACGCGTTTCTCGGACAACGCACGGGGCAACATGCACGGCTTCGAACACGAAGCGTATGCGGACTTCGTCGGCAAGGCCGTGGCGCGGATGCTCGATGCGTCGGGGCCGATCACGCATGCGCAGGACGTCGCCGAAGCCGTGTGGCGCGCGGCGACCGATCCGTCGAGCCCGATGCGGATGCCTGCCGGCGCCGACGCGCACGCGTGGGCGGCGGAAGCGGGTTGAGCGAGCGTCAATCCGCCACGCCGGCCGGTTGAGCCGGCGCGGTGGATCGCGTGAGGGCGAGAACGGCGTTACGTTACAGCGCGCGCTTGATCGCCTGCTCCAGCAGCGACAGGCCGAGGTCGATCTCGTCTTCGCCGACGGTCAGCGGCGGCGCGATCCGGAACACGCCGCCCATGCCGGGCAACTGCACGATGTTCATGCTGAGCCCGAGATTCATGCATTCGCGCGTGATCTTCGCGCCGAGCCCGTCCGCCGGCTCTTTTGTGCGGCGATCCTTGACGATCTCGACGCCGAGCAACAGGCCGCGCCCGCGCACGTCGCCGATGCAGTCGAAGCGCTCCATCAGGTCGAGCAGGCCGCGCCGCAGCCGGTCGCCCATCGTGTTCGCGCGCGCGACGAGGCCGTCGCGTTGCACGACGTCGAGCACGCGCAGGCCGACCGCGGCCGGCAGCGGGTCGGACACGTGCGTCGTGTAGAACAGGTAGCCGAGTTCGTGCGCGCGTTCCTCGATCGCCGCGGACGTGACCATCGCCGCGAGCGGCAGTCCGGCGCCGAGCGTCTTCGACAGCGTCAGGATGTCGGGCGTCACGCCATCGCGCTGGCACGCGAACATCGTGCCGGTGCGGCCGACGCCCGTCTGCGCCTCGTCGAGGATCAACAGCATCCCGCGCGCCTCGCACTTGCGCTTGAGCGCGGCCATATAGCCTGCCGGCAGCTCGATGATCCCGCCCGAACTGAGGATCGGCTCCGCGATGAACGCGGCGAGGTTGCCGCTCGACTGGCGGTCGATCAGGTCGAACGCGTAGTCGAGTTCGGCGAGCGGGTCGTACGCGCCGTTGCGCTCGAAGCGCGGCCGGTACGCGAAAGGCGCCGGAATCGCGAACGAGCCGACCGAAGCCGGCCCGACGCCCTTGCGGCCCGCGCTGTACGTGGCCGACGCGGCGGCGCCCGTCATCCCGTGCCACGACTGCGCGAAGCCGACGATCTCGTACTTGCCGGTGACGAGCTTCGCCATCCGGATCGCCGCCTCGTTCGATTCCGCGCCGGTGCTGAGCAGCAGCGCGCGGTCGAGCCCGGCGGGCGTGACGTCGGCGAGCCGCGTCGCGAGTTCGACGACCGGCCGCGACAGCATCCCGCTGAACAGGTGATCGAGCTTGCCCGCGTATTCGCCGATCACGGACACGATCTCCGGATGGCTGTGGCCGAGCACCGCGCTCATCTGGCCCGACGTGAAATCGAGGATCGCGCGGCCGTCGGCGTCGTAGACGAAGCTGCCTTTCGCGCGCTCGACGATCATCGGCTCGAACGTGCCGCCGTAGCGGACCAGGTGCTGCCTGGCGTTGCGCCAGAAGGTTGCGTCGTCGTTCAGGGACATCGGGCTTCTCCGGCAAAGGGCAGGGATCGCTTGCAGTCTAGGCGCGCGTCTGGTTTGATGGAAACGAATAGTTCTAATGCAAGCTAGAAAAGAGGCTAATACCTTGGCGCTTTCGCTCGAAATCGATCTGCTGCGCTCGTTCGTCATGATCGCCGAGGTGCGCGCGTTGAGCCGCGCGGCCGCGCGCGTCGGCCGCACGCAATCCGCGCTCAGTCAGCAGATGAAGCGGCTGGAAGAGGCCGTCGACCAGCCGCTGTTCCAGCGCACCGGCCGCGGCGTGGTGCTCACGCATCCGGGCGAGCGGCTGCTCGTGCATGCGCAGCGCATCCTGCGGCTGCACGACGAGGCGATGGCCGACCTGTGCGGCACGGGGCTGTCGGGGACGATCCGGTTCGGGTGCCCGGACGATTACGCGCAAGTGTGGCTGCCGTCGCTGCTGCGGCAGTTTTCGAGTCAGCATCCGCAGGCGATCGTCGAGGTCGTGTGCGGGCCGACGCCGCGGTTGATCGAACACCTGGAGAAGCGCGCGGTCGATCTGGCGTTGATTTCCGTGCCGGACGACGGCGCGACCGGCGACATCATTCGGCGCGAGCAACTGGTGTGGATCGGCTATCCGGGGCTCGAGCCCGCGCATTTCGATCCGCTGCCGCTGGCGTTGTCCGACCGCGATACGCTCGATCACCTGGCGGCGTGCGACGCGTTGAACCGCGCCGGCCGCGACTATCGCGTCGCATATGCGAGCAGCAGCCTCGCCGGGCTGATCGCGCTCGTGCGTTCGGGGCAGGCGTTCGCGGTGATGACGCAGACGGCCGTGCCGGCCGACGTCGCGATCGTCAACGGCGATCCGCACTTGCCGGCGTTGCCGGCCGTGGGCATTACGCTGCGGTTCGGCCGGAAGCGGCCTTCGCACCTGACGGCCGTATTCGCCGACCATATCCGGCAAACGCTGCCGTTGCTTTGACGGGCGACGCGAATCAGTCGACCGTCGACGAGACCGACGTGTGCGTGCGGCCACGCATTTCCGCCGCCGCGTCGCGCACGCGGATCGCCGCCCGCATGCCCGATAGTTTCAGTTCGGTTTCCTGATATTCGTTGACCGGCTCGGAATCGGCGACGATGCCGCAGCCCGCGAACAGCCGGCACGCGCCGCCCACGACCAGCGCGGAGCGCAGCGCGACGATGAAATCGCCGTTGCCGTGCGCGTCGATCCAGCCGATCGGCGCCGCATACCAGCCGCGATCGAAGCCTTCATGCGCACGGATATGGTCGAGCGCCGGTGCGCGCGGATGGCCGGCCACCGCGGGCGTCGGGTGCAGCGCGGCGACGACCTGCAACAGCGTCGCATCCGCGTTCAGCGTCGCGCGGATCGGCGTGCTCAGGTGCTGAAGCTTCGGCAGCCGGTGCAGCGACGGTCGATCGGGCACGTCGAGCGCGCGCGACAGCGGCGCGAGGGCGGCGCGGATCGCGTCGACGACGAGCGCATGTTCGAGCCGCTCCTTCGCGGAAGCCATCAGCGCGTCGCCGAGGGCGCGATCGTCGTCGGGCGTGGCGCCGCGCCGGATCGTGCCGGCCAGCGCATGCGTGCGCACGTCGCCGCTCGCGACACGCGCGAGCCGTTCCGGCGTGGCGCCGACGAAGCACGCGCCGTCGCGGCGGACCGCGAACAGGTGCGCATGCGCGTCGCGCCGCCGCAGCCGGCGCAGCAGCGGCGCGATCGCGACGGGCCGCGCGTACTGCTCGAGCACGTCGCGCGCGAGCACGACCTTGCCGAATGCGCGGTCGTGGATCGCGTCCACCGCACGACGGACTTCGTGCTGCCATTCGCTGGCCTGCAGCGCCTGCGTGTGCAGCAGTTGCGGCGTATCGTCTTCCGCGGCCGGCGCAAGCGCGCCGAGCGATTCGATCCGTGCAAGACACGCATGCGCGAGCGCGGCCGGATCGTCGTGAGCGGCGACGACCTGCTGGCAGACGGCCCAGTGCGCATCGCCTTCGCGCACGATCAGCAGCTTCGCGAGCGTCATGCTCGCATCGAGAAACGGCGCCCAGTGCGCGCTGCGCGGGCCCCGCGAATCGAACCGGAAGCCGCCGATGAGCCGCGGCGGTTGCGGGCCGGCGGTGACCGCGTCGCGCACGAGCGTGCGCCAGCGTGCGTCGATCTGCGCGAAGCGCGTGTCGCCGGCGGCGCTCAGTTCGAGCGCGCAGTCCCAGCCGAACAGCGTGACGGACGCATCGCCGGCTTCGTGGAAGCACCACGGCGTGACGCCGTCGTCCCACGCGGCGATCAGGTCGAAGAAGTCGAGCGCGCGCAGCGGCACCGAGACCGACGCAAGCGTCGGTGTGCCAGTGGCGGCGGCGCGGCGGGCCGCCCGCGCGAACGTGTCGTGCAGCAGCGGAAGGCCGGCGTTCATGCGAGCCCCCGCTGTTGTCGCCAGTATCGGGTTTGCTGCGCGATGTACCACGCGATGAGCTGGGCGAACAGCGTCTCGACGTAGTCGGCATCGAGGCCGGCCTGTTCGGCCCAGCGGCGCCGGTCGGGCAGCATCGCGGCCACCCGCTCCGGCGCGGCGATGCTCGCTTCGTCCGGCTTGAAGCGCGACGCGGCTTTCACGTACTGCATGCGCCGGCCGAGCGCGTCGATGATGTCGGCATCCAGACGATCGATCGCTTCGCGAATGTCGGGAAGCCCCGTGCAGGCGTCCGGTGTTTTCATGTGTACTCCTTTCCGTAACGAAGGGACTGGTCGATCCGTTCGACCAGGTGGGCGATCACCGCCGGGTATTGGTGGCGCAGGTAGAAGTGGTCGCCGTCGAACGTCGCGACGCGGATCGGTCGCGTCGCGACGTCCTGCCATGCATGCGCCTCGGCGCTGTCGAGCTCGGTATCGGCGAGCGGCAGCATCACGCCGAGCGGCGCATCGATGCGCGGCGGACGCTCGCGCCGATACGTTTCGATCGCGCGGTAGTCGTGGCGGATCATCGGCAGGTAGATCGCGCGCATTTCCGGATCGGCGAGCAGCGCGGCGTGTTCGCCGGACAGCCGGGCGACGTCGCCGACGAGCGCGTCGTCGGATTGCAGGTGCAGATCCGACGGGCGCTGGCGATGCGGCGGCGGCAGCGCGGAAACGGCCACGTAAAGCGGCGCGGCGCCGCGCGCCTCGAGCCGCACCGCGACCTCGTACGCGAGCGCCGCGCCGAGGCTGTGCCCGAACAGCACGAGCGGCGCGTGTGCGTAGCGTTGCAGCGCGTCGGCAGCGGGGCCGGCGAGCGCGTCGATCGACTGCAGGCACGGCTCGCCGAAGCGTTCCTCGCGGCCTGGATACTGCAGCGCGAGCAGATCGACGTCCCACGGCAGCGCACGGCTCCAGCCGCGAAAGAAGTTCGCGGTGCCGCCCGCGTGCGGGAAGCAGACGAGCTGCGCGCGCGGGCACGGCGACAGACGCAGCTCGCGAATCCAGTTCGAATCGGATGGGTGCGCGCTCATGCGATGGCCGCCTGCAACTGGCGGCGCAACAGGTCGCGCAGCGATTTCTTGCTGGTCTTGCCGATGCCGGTTTCCGGAAAGCGCGGCATGAACTCGATGCGGTCCGGGATCTTGAAGGCGGCGAGCCCGCGGTCGCGCAGGTAGCGTTTCAGCATCAGTCTGGACGGGGCAGGCGCGCGTGCGACGACGAACGCGCAGGTCCGCTCACCGAGCATCGGGTCGGGCATCGCGACGACCGCCGCGTCGTGCACCTGCGGATGCGCGAGCAACAGGTTCTCCACTTCCTCGGCCGAGACCTTCTCGCCGCCGCGGTTGATCTGATCCTTGTCGCGGCCTTCGACGACGAGGTCGCCGTCCGCGGTGCGCCGCACGCGGTCGCCGCTGCGATAGAAGCCGTCGGCCGTGAACGCCGTCGCGTCGTGCTCCGCGAGCCGGTAGTAGCCGCGGATCGTGTACGGGCCGCGTACCTGCAGTTCGCCGATCTCGCCGGGCGCGACCGGTGCGCCGGCTTCGTCGACGATGCGCACTTCGTCGCCGTCCGACACGGGGCGGCCCTGCGTGTGCGCGATGCGCTCGGGCGCGTCGTCGAGCCGCGTGCAGCAGATGAGCCCTTCGGCCATGCCGAACACCTGCTGCAATCGGCAGCCGAGCACGGGCGTCACGCGTGCGGCCGCGTGGTCCATCAGCCGTGCGCCGCCGACCTGCAGCACGCGCAGGCTCGACAGGTCGGCCTGCCGTTGCGGCTGCTCGTCGAGCCACAGCAGCGCGAGCGGCGGCACGAGCGCGGTATGCGTGACGCGTTCCTGCGCGATCAGCGCGAAGCTTTGATCGGGCTCGGGCCGGGCGGTCGTCACGACCCGGCCGCCCGCAAGCAACGCGCCGATCGTGCCGGGGCAGCACAGCGTGAAGTTGTGCGCCATCGGCAGCGCGGCGAGATAGACGGTGTCGGCGTCGACACCGCTCGCGGCGCTGCACGCGCGCACGTTGTACAGGTATTCGCGATGGCGGCGCGGAATCAGCTTCGGCGTGCCGGTCGTGCCGCCCGACAACTGGAAGCACGCGATGTCGTCGGTGCTTGCCGCGCATTCGAGTACGGGCGGCGCATCGTACAGCGCGTCGAACGACGTGAACGCGTGATCGTCGCCGGCCATCACGACGTGCCCGAGCGTCGGGCAGTCGGCCTGCAACGCGGCCGCGAGCGGCCGGCAGTCGAAATCGCCGAGCTGCGACGCGCCGAGGTACGCACGCGCACCGGCGAAGCGGCAGAACGCGCCGATCTCGTATTGACGATGGGCCGGCAACGCAAGCACGGGCCGCACGCCGAGCTGGAACAGCGCGAAGCACGTCTCGATGAAGCGTGCGCCGTTCGGCAACTGGACGACGGCCGCGTCGCCGCGCGTGAGGCCCAGCCGCGCGAGGCCGCCCGCGAGGCGGCGAATGCGCGCCAGCAGATCGCGATAGCGCAGCCGGAGCGTGCCGTCAACGATGGCGAGCGCGTCGGGATGGCGCTGCACGCACGCGTCGAGCGCGTCGAAGAACGTCATGTCCTGCCAGTAGCCGGCGTCGCGGTAGCGGCGCACGAACTCGTCGGGCCAGTCGGGCGCGTCGGCCGGCACGGCCGCCGCCAGGGAGGAAGGGGAGGATTGCATGCGCTGACCTTGAGCTCCGGCAAGTTGTCAGAAAATGTAAATGAGAGGTATTATCATTTGGAACAGGTGCTGCGATAGCGCCGTTTCTTTTGATATCGCGGCAATTTCGTTCGATCGGGCGCCGGCCGCGCGGCGCCCGGCCGGTCCGGCCGGACAATCGGCCGGTTGCCGCCGGCGCGTGCCGGTCCGCGCGTGCCGCCTAACCAACGGACCTCCGATGAGATCGACCTCCTTCGCTTCGTCACGACGTCACCCGCCGGTGCTCGTGCCCGGCAATCACCCGGGCGTGGTGCACATCGACGCGGGCATGAAACTCATGAGCGGCACGCTGTGCTCGGATAGCCGCGACTGGTACGAGGAGCCGCTCGAAAAAGGGCTGAAGCTCGTCCTCGTGCAGAGCGGGCAATTGCGCTGCCGCGTGCCGGGTCAGCCCGAGCAATGCATCAAGGGGCCGGGCCTGTGCGTGATCGCCAACGACGGCGAATTCACGACGCACCAGATCTACGACCGCGACGTGCCGCTGCGCTACACGATCGTGCAGCTCGGCCTCGACGCGCTCGATCGCAACCTGAGCCTGCTGCCGGAGAAGCTGCTCGCGCCGACGGGCGGCGATCCGCGCATCGTCAGTTGCCCGGCGTCGAAGGCGCTGCAGGCGCTCGCCGTGCAGATCGCCACCTGCCCGTTCGAGGGCGCGGTGCGCGAGTACTACCTGAAGGCGAAGGCGTTCGAGCTGACCGCGCTGAGCGCGCAGTTGCTGGCCACGCAGCGGCAGTCCGCGCCGGCCGACGTGCGCGTCACGTCGTCGGATGTCGAGCGCGTGTACGCGGCAAGCGACATCCTGACGCGCGAACTCCAGCATCCGCCGACGCTCGACGCGCTCGCGGCTCGCGTCGGAATGAATTCGCGCAAGCTGACGGCCGGCTTCCGCAAGGTGTTCGGCACGAGCGTGTACGCATATCTGCAGGAATACCGGCTGCGCACCGCGCACGCGATGCTGTGCGCGGAGGATGCGAACGTGTCGACCGTCGCGTATCGCGTCGGTTACAGCCCCGCGCATTTTTCGATCGCGTTCCGCAAGCGCTACGGCATTTCGCCGAGCGATATCCGCGTGTCGTCGAACGCGATCGACGACCACGAACCGGCGGGCGCGGCGATCTAAAACAACTGACCGGCAGCCTAAAGGAATCGACCGGGCGCATGGGCGTTAATGAGATAGATTCTCATTCACAGGTGGCCGCCGCCGCGCGGAACCACCGCCGAACGACCCATACAAGGCGTGCCCATGAGCCAGACCGTTGTCGATTCCACGACCGACCATTCCGATCCTTCCCGTTGTTCTCCCCCTGACTTTCGCGCGTGGCTCGTTGCGCTGATCGCCGAGCTGCTCGACGAATCCGTCGATGAAATCGCGTCGCTCGACGACGACGAAGACCTGCTGAGCTGCGGCCTCGATTCGATCCGGCTGATGTATTTGCAGACGCGCGTGAACCGGCTCGGCCATGCGCTGACGTTCGACGCGCTCGCGCGCACGCCGACGCTTGGCGCGTGGGCCGCGTTGCTCGCGAATGCGCCGCGTATCGCGCGGCCGGAAGCCGGCGTTGTTGCCGAAGCGGTC
>NZ_JBYQCG010000118.1:0-15648 GCF_057837105.1 Burkholderia sp. APQ4-4ca
AAAGAACGTCGTGTAGTGCGGCGTGACCGCCCGGTATGGGGTGGGCGGGATTCTCCTTGTGTCTCAAACCCGTTGGCCCGGCGTTGTCGGGCTTTTTTTCGTGGTCGGCGTGCCGCGCCGCGCTCGATGTCGTCGATGCCGGAATGTGGCAACATCGCGGAGGTTTTTACACACGATCTCTTATTTGAGCAAACGGGGCTTGCCGGGATGAGCGACATCGCTATCGATATACCGTGGCCGATCATGATGCTGATTTTGGGCACCAGCTATTGGCCGTTGTGGCTGCTTGTCGGAGCAGGGGTGATGTATTTCGGCGTAACGCGTCTGCGCGGGATTGGGCGAGTTGCCAGTATTACCGTGGCGGCCTTGTTCATTGGTTATACCGGTTTGGCCTTGTACGCGATCTTTGTCAGGTAGGGAAACGTCGGCGACGGATTGCGATCACGATGTGGTCAGCCGGAAGTGGCGTTACGTCGGTTCAGGGACGTCACGGCGCGTCATTCGACATGCTGAACGCGAAGAAGCGAGCGATTCGCACGGAACGATACAGGCCCGGCTTTGCCGGGCACTTTCTATTCCGCTCACTACCGAACGCCATAAATCGCATCGCGCAGATCGAGCGTGTACTGCCCGTTCATCCCTTCGTAGAGCGTGTTCGACAGCGACACGACGGTGAGCCTGCGTGCGCGGTCGACGAACCACGAATGGCCGTAGACGCCGCCCCAGCGCCAGGTGCCGACGGATTCCGGCGACGCGGCCGCCTGCGGATCGCGCAGCACCGAGAAGCCGATGCCGAAGCCCGCGCCCGGCAGGTCCGGCAATTCGGAATCGCCGGTCTGCACGCGTCCCATCTCGTCGACCAGCTCGGCCGGCAGGATCGCGCCGCCGCCCGCGCGCAGCGTGTCCAGCACCGTCAGCACGTCGCCCGCGGTGCCGACCATTCCGGCGCCGCCCGACGGGAACGCTTGTGGATTCAGCGCGCGCGACGGCGAGTACGTGACGCCGACGAAGCCTTCTTCGATGGGTACCGTCTCGTTCTCCGCGAGCCGATGCGGCTGCGGCGTGTCGTTCACGTACGGCGTGGCGAGCCGCGCGGGATCGCGTGCGACGAAGCCCGTGTCGCGTGCGCCGAGCGGGCGCAGCACGAGCGCATCGATCGCGTCGGCGAGCGGCACGCCGCACACAGCCTCGATCAGTGCACCGATGACGTCGATCGCAAGCGAATAGTTCCAGCTCGTGCCCGGCGCGAACAGCAGCGGCACGCTCGCGATCCGGCGCAGGTTGTCGGCGAGCGTGATCGAGGCGCCGTCGAGCCCGTCGGACACGCCCGCACGCGCATAGGGGCCGTTCGCGTCGGTTTCGTTGAAGCGATAGTCGAGGCCGGCGGTATGCACGAGCAACTGGCGCACCGTGATCGTCGGCACGCGGCCGTCGGGCAGCGCCGGACGGAATTCGGGCAGCCAGCGCGTGACGTCTTCGTCGAGCGACAGCTTGCGTTGCGCGACGAGCGCCATCGCAGCCGCCGACACGATCGGCTTCGTGACCGACGCGAGCCGGAACTGCGTGTCCTCGCGCATCGGCGTACGCGACTCGCGGTCCGCGAACCCGGCTGCGCGGCGATAGACGAGCTTGCCGTCGCGGGCGACCAGGACGACCGCGCCGACGAGGCGTTGCGTATCGAGCTGGCGGGACAGGACCGCGTCGATGCGCTCGGCGAGCGCGGGATCGATTGACGACTGCAGTGACGATGCGGGAGAGGAGGTCATCGTGAATTCCGTCGTGAGGGGGCTGGTCGTCATGTTAGGCGGCTGTCGCCGCATGCGTCGTTAACCCTTACACCGAACAGGGCGATGTGCGCGGCATGCGCCGGCGTCGGCGAATACCGTGCCCGGCAGCGGGAAAAAATATGCGCCAATCGGCCGGCGGCGTTCGCTAGAATCTGCTTTCGTCGAGGAAATGACGCAGTTGCATGGTGCAGAGCAGTATCGAATCGAAGACGCTGCTTGTCCTGATTCCAACGTTCATCTTTCGCCGGAGGCGAGCATGCCAGGTTTACTTCCCGATGTTGACCGCGAGGGGCTCCTCGAATATTCGGTGGTGTACACCGATCGCTCGGTCAACCATATGTCGCAGCGCTTTCAGGGCGTCATGCGCGACATTTCCGCCACGCTGAAAAAAGTCTACAACGCGAAGTCGGTCGCGATCGTGCCGGGCAGCGGGACGTTCGGCATGGAAGCCGTGGCGCGACAGTTCGCGACGAACAAGAAATGCCTCGTCATCCGCAACGGCTGGTTCAGCTTCCGCTGGTCGCAGATTTTCGACATGGGTAGCATTCCGTCCGAGACGACGGTGCTGAAGGCGCGTCCGGTCGAAGCCGGCAGGCAGGCTGCATACGCGCCGGCCCCGATCGACGAAGTGGTCGCCGCGATCCACGCCAACAAACCCGATTTCGTGTTCGCGCCGCACGTCGAAACCGCGTCCGGCATCATGCTGCCCGATGCGTACCTGCGCGCGGTGGCCGATGCGGTGCATGCGGTCGGCGGCATGTTCGTGCTGGATTGCATCGCGTCGGGCACCGTGTGGGTCGACATGCAGGCGAGCGGCGTCGATATCCTGATCAGCGCGCCGCAAAAGGGCTGGAGTGCGTCGCCGTGTTGCGCGATGGTCATGTTCAGCCCGCTCGCGCGCGAACGCATCGATTCGACGACCAGCACCAGCTTCGCGTGCGATCTGCGCAAGTGGCTGCAGATCATGGAAGCGTACGAGGGCGGCGGGTTCGCGTATCACGCGACGATGCCCACGGACAGCCTCACGACGCTGCGCGACGTGATGAAGGAAACCGACGCGTACGGTTTCGACAAGGTGAAGGCGGAACAGCTCGAACTCGGCGAGCGCATTCGTGCGCTGCTGACGGAGAAGGGGTTCAGGAGCGTGGCCGCGAAGGGGTTCGAGGCGCCGGGTGTCGTGGTCGGTTATACCGACGATGACGGCATTCGCACCGGGAAGAAGTTCGTCGACGTCGGTTTGCAGATCGCGGCCGGCGTGCCGTTGCAATGCGACGAACCGGAGGATTTCAAGACGTTCCGGCTCGGGTTGTTCGGTCTCGACAAGCTGCACGATGTCGATGGCGCGGTGAAGCGGTTTGCCGATGCGTTGAACCGGATCGTTTGAAGCGGTTGTGCGGAATCGGTGGCTTCGGTGGCCGCCGCTCGTTGGTTGAGTGGCGGCTTTTGCGTCGTTGAAGACGCAACCATTCAGGATCGTGACATGACCGAAGGCGCGCTGACGTTTGCCAGTCAAGCCGAATGGGAACGCTGGTTGGGGCAGAACGGCGGCACGTCGACCGGAGCATGGCTGCGGCTCGCGAAAAAAGGCGCGGGGCAGCGAACCGTCACCTATGAAGCGGCGGTGGAAAGTGCCCTCTGCCACGGCTGGATCGATGGTCAAAAGAAGGCCGACAGCGCGCAATACTGGTTGCAACGCTTTACCCCGCGCTCGGCGAAAAGCATCTGGTCCAAGCTCAACAAGGACAAGGCCGAAGCGCTGATCGCCGCAGGCAGAATGCGCGCGGCCGGCATGCGCGAAATCGAGAAGGCCAAAAAAGACGGCCGCTGGCAGGCGGCTTATACGTCGGCCAGCAACTCGAGCGTGCCGGATGACCTGCAGGCGGCTCTGGACGCCAATCCAACAGCCGCGAAGTTCTTTGCGACGCTGAACAGCCGTAACCGCTATGCGATCCTGTTCCGGATACAGAATGCCAAGAAACCGGAAACACGGGCACGCAAAATCGCGGAATTCATCGACATGCTGAAGCGGGGCGAGACTTTTCATCCGTAGGGCGTAGGTTTCCGACGAAGATCTTATCGAACGCGATCGACGAGAATTGTTCTGGTCGCCATATGAATGGAAAAACAAGTGGCTAGCGTCAGGTCAGTCACGGGGTGCGCCGGAATGGTAGCGCCAACATAACGGGAAACGAGCGATGGTTTCGAAAAGTGTCCGTAGAGCGACGGTAGACGATGTGCCGGTGCTGACACAGATCCGGAACGATGCACATGCCAAGAAGGTCGCGCACGGCGACTACGTGTGGGGCAAGGAAGGCGAGGGCTTCTCCGAACGGTGGGTGCGAAACCATGTCGCCGAGAAAGCCGTGTACGTCGTCGAACAGGAGGGCGCGCCGGTCGGAACGTTCTCGCTCGACTTCGACGAGGACAGGCACTGGGGGCCTCAAGAGCCGATCGCAGGTTACGTGCACGGCCTCTGTGTGCGGCAAGGTTTCAACGGGTTCGGGCTCGGCGGCTTCATGCTCGACTGGTGCGCGCATGAGGTGAGCCGCTCGAATCGGCGTTTGCTTCGACTCGACTGCGGCGCTGAAAACACGAAGCTTTGCGCTTACTACGAGTCGCTGGGCTTTGTTCGTGTTGGGTTGAAAACGGACGGTATCGTCTGGTCTCTTTACGAAAAACCCGTCAGTTCAGCCGGCGAGTGATCGCGGCACCCCGGCGGCAAACCTCGGCGACGGCATCCACGTGAGCCTGGGTCGCGCGATTGAACATCGTGCGTTCGCGAACGTTCGACATCATCCGAAGCCGCGTCACCGTTACCCTGCTACGCCGGCAAAAGCCCCGCTTTCCGATAATTGTCGATCAGCGCGTCATAGAGCGAGAGATCGCCGCGACTCCGCGCGATGAGCTGGGCGCCGGCGATGGCGGCGAAGATGGCCCGCGCCCGCGGTTTGCTTTCCCGAGCGCCGACTATTGCCGCTGCGGACAGGACCTTGCTGAGCCACGCGACATTCACGTCGGCGAAGGCCAGCACTTCCTTCATCACGACTTCCGGCAGGTCGTCGGTTTCGGCGGCCATGAAGCTGCACAGGCACAGGCGGTTGCCGGTCGCGAGCGCCTTGCGGAAGGTATCCGGGTAGCGGCGCAGGCAGTCCAGCGGATCGCGCGATCCGGCCAGCATGTCGTCCAGCGCCGCCGCTGAATCCTCCCAATAACGCCTCGCCACCGCGGCGCCGAGATCGGCCTTGCTGTCGAAATGATGGTAGATGCTCGCGGCCTTGATGCCCACCTCGTTGGCGAGATCCCGATAGTTCAACCCGCCGTAGCCGTGCGTCTGCGCGAGCCTCGTGGCGGCTGCCAGGATTTTCTCTCTCGAATTCGAACTCGCGTCGTTCGTCACCGCTTCAGCCTCCGCGCGCAGGAAATGGATGTTGACACCCTGGATAGTACCTTATATGGTTAACCTAACAAACGTTAGGTAGATTCACGGGGCGACGTGTTTCACGTCGCCCGATCCCTTGCAACCGACTACGGAGCGCCCGTGCAATGACTTCCAGCAACGTCGATTTCGACCCAGCCCAACTGCCCATGATGAAGATCCACGATTTCCCGACAGGGCCCTATCCGACACGCGTGCGCATCGCGCTGGCCGAAAAGGGGCTGCAATCGCGCGTCCAGTTCGTGATGGTCGATCTTTACAAGGGCGAGCATAAAAAGCCCGAATTCCTCGCCAGCAAGAATTATTCGGGTACGTTGCCGGTGCTGGAACTCGATGATGGAACCTGCATTGCCGAGTGCACGGCCATTACCGAGTACCTCGATACGCTCGATGGCGTACCCACGCTCACCGGCAGCACGCCGCGCGAAAGGGGCATCATCCACATGATGAGCAAGCGCGCCGAGCTGGAACTGCTCGACGCGATCAGCGTTTATTTCCATCACGGCACGCCGGGCCTGGGGCCCGACGTGGAGACGTATCAAAACCCGGAGTGGGGATTCCGTCAGCGCGACAAGGCGCTGAGGGGCATGCGCTACTTCGATGCGGTTCTGCAACGGCAACCGTATGTTGCGGGCGAGACGTTCTCGATGGCCGACATCACCGTCATCGGTGGTCTGATCTTTGCGATGCTCGTGAAGCTGCCGGTGCCTGAGGAATGCGAAGCGCTTCGAGCCTGGTACGCGAGAATGCTGGAGCGTGAGAGCGTCAGGAACCAGCCCGTGTTTGCGATGCTGACCTGAGCTGACCCTGTATCGGTCGATAACGGCAGATGAGGCGAGCGAACGGATGGCCGCGCTATCGCGTCAAGCGATACAAAACATCGGGATAACCCTCCTCGTTTCTGCTGCCGTCGCTGTACGCAATGGCAACGAACCCGTGCTGCTCGTAAAACGCGGCAGCGTCTCGGTTCATTTGGCGCGCGGAATGCTGCTGAAGGGGCTGAATTCAGCAGGTTCGCGCGATATATCGAGTTTGCAGCACGGACAATTGGCGCAGCGTCCGGCCAGAAGCAGGCATCGCATTTCGCCTTCAGCCGGACACTCGAATGTCATGACCCAGTCCGGAAACGGACCTTTCCTGTCTCGTCATAGATAATGATGTTGAATCCTTCGCCGAATGCGGGCGGAACGAAGTAGCGGGTGATCTGATCGTACTGCTCCTCCGATGTCTGGAAAGAATGCTCGCCTGACATGTTCCTCAGCAATAAACGAGATTTGCAGATCTCGTCGCTCACATCCAAATAGCGAAGTCGATGCTCGCAGCCAACAGCCTGGAATAGTGAGTGGCCCCACGCACGCGGAGCGGCCATCCGACGCAGGACGGCAGCTAACGCCTCGAAAGCGGCCCTTCCATTGGCGCTGATCCCAACGATGGCTCCGGGTCGTTCGAGCCGGTAACAGACCACCACCGCATATGGCACCATTGCGGTCATCGCGACATCACACCAGCGTGCCGACTGACCATCCATCGGAGTGAGCTCATGTTTGACCACGTCAAATTCGGCGTCAGCGACTACGCCGCCAGCAAGGCGTTTTTCCTGAAGGCACTCGAACCGCTGGGTGCCGAAATCGTCGGGGAAGGCGAGCCGTCGTACGGGATCGAGATCGGGCTGCCCAGCAAGTCTTCGCTGTGTCTGTTCCCGACCGACGAGAAACCGGCGCCTCTCCACATCGCATTCGTGGCCGACACGCGGCAGCAAGTCGATGCGTTCCATCGCGCGGCGCTGGAGGCCGGCGGCAAAGACCATGGCGCTCCCGGGTTGCGGCCGCATTATCACGCGAGCTACTACGCGGCGTTCGTCATCGATCCGGATGGACACAATATCGAGGCGGTGTGTCATCGGGCGGAGGCGTGATGCGCTGGATCGGTAAAACGCTCGCGGCAATCGCAAGCATTGCGGTCGTCGGCATCGCCAGCGTTCAAGCGGCGCCCCGCGAAACGGCATTCCCGCGCTTCACTCAGACGGAAGGCAAGCTCGACGGCGACGGGCTTCCGCTCTCCGGCGTGAAGCTCTGCGTGCTGCCCGACCGTGCGCCGTGCTTCGAGATGCCGCCGGCGCCGCTTCCTCATTCGTCGAAGGAGCTGTACCAGTTCGGCCTTAATCCACGGTCCGAGCGGTTGCCGATTGCGTCGGGCGGCTCGTGGGTGTTCTTCTCGGGAATGTTCTCGGGTGGCGGCAGCGGGATGCTGGAGCGCGTGGCCGTGCTGCGTGTCGGCGCGAACGGCAAGATCGAGAACCTGATGCCGAATGTCACCGAAACGGAGATGGCCGATCGTGCGATGTGGAACGTGCCGGAGGTGTCGTCGTATCCGCTGTTCGTCCGGGCCGACTATGTGTGGGGCCAGGACGAGGATCATTTCGGCCAGCACTTCTTCGACGTCGACGCATGGGTGTTCGATCCTGCCGCCAATCAATACGCGAAGCGCTTTTCCTACCGTACGAGCAAACGCTACGACAGGGGCGAGGGTTCGGACCACGTGCTGGCCGCTGAGCGTGCGGAAATCCTGCGTCGCCTTGCCGCCGGCAAGTAACGCGCTATCGCTGCGCGTCCCCGTACGTCTCCTTGCACACCACGCGTAGCGCGTCGACGAGCAGATCGCGCGCGGGCGATTGCGAATCGGCGGAGCGCGTGAACAGTGCGATCGGCGGCAGCGTCCACACCAGCGAATAAGGCACGATCGCCACGCCGGCGATCCGCACCAGTTCCTCCGCGATATCGGCCGGCACGATCGACACGGCCTCGTCGCTCGACGCGATCATTTCGCCGATCAGCTTCGACGAATAGCTTTCGACGATCGGCACCGGCGGCGCGATGCCGGCCGACAGGAACAGGTCGGTCACCTGTTCGCGCATCGGCGTATGCGGCGCGCCGAGAATCCAGTCGAGCGCATGCAGCTTGTGCCAGTCCAGCGGCGCGCGGGCGAGCTTGGCGGCCAGCCGCCGGCTCGCGATCATGCGCGGCTGCTGCTGGTACAGCACTTCGAACGAAACCTGCCCGAGATCGATCGCCGACGACGCGCGCCCGATCACGATGTCGACGCTGTGATCCCGGAGTTGCAGCAGCAGCTGATCGCTGGTGCCTTCGTGAATCGTCACGGTCAGGCGCCGCTCCATGCGCGCTTGCAGCCGCTTCAGCGCGGCCGACAGCATCTGGCCGGAGATGAACGGAATCACGCCGATATGCAGATGGGCCGCATGCCCGGCGGCGACGGCCTCCATCTCGCGGGCGAGGTGGTCGAGATCCTTGATCATCGCCTTCGCCCGTTCGAGCACGACCGCGCCGAGCGCGGTGGGCCGCATGCCGCGCGACGAGCGCTCGAACAGCGGCGTGCCGAACATGCTCTCCAGTTCGGACAGCGCGTTCGTCACGGCCGGCTGGCTGCTCGCCATGTGCTCGGCGACGCGCGTCAGCGAGCCGTGCTGCTGGATCTGCAGCAACAGCACCAGATGCCGAATCTTCAGACGCGCGCCGAGCCGCCTGACCACGTCGTTTGCATCGAAATTCATTGACTGGTCATGCATTCATCAGGAAAAAGTGATGGGACGATATTAAAACAGAATCATCATGTTATGGCGGATCCCTAGAATCACCTTCATGGATCGCGCCGGGACTGGCCTGGCGCCCACGCCGGGACCCAAAACATGAAACAGACAGAGACACAGCAGCAGGCCGCGTTCGACTATCACGAGTTTCCGACCCCCGGGAAAATCTCGGTCGTCGCCAGCAAGCCGCTGGTGACCCAGCGCGATCTCGCGCTGGCCTATACGCCCGGCGTGGCGAGCGTGTGCGAGTCGATCGCCGCCGATCCGCTGCAGGCGCACCGCTTCACGAGCCGCGGCAACCTCGTGGGCGTGATCACGAACGGTACCGCCGTGCTGGGCCTCGGCAACATCGGCCCGCTCGCGTCGAAGCCGGTGATGGAGGGCAAGGCCGTCCTGTTCAAGAAGTTCGCCGGAATCGACGTGTTCGACATCGAGATCAACGAGACCGACCCGGACAAGCTGATCGACATCATCGCGGGCCTCGAACCGACGTTCGGCGGCATCAACCTCGAGGACATCAAGGCGCCGGAATGCTTCACCGTCGAGCAGAAGCTGCGCGAACGCATGAAGATTCCCGTCTTCCACGACGATCAGCACGGCACGGCCATTACCGTTTCCGCCGCGTTCATCAACGGGCTGAAGGTCGTCGGGAAGTCCATCAAGGAAGTGAAGGTCGTGACGTCGGGCGCCGGTGCGGCCGCGCTGGCGTGCCTGGACCTGCTGGTCGACCTCGGGCTGCCGGTGGAAAACGTGTGGGTGACCGACATCGAAGGCGTCGTCTATCGCGGCCGTACCGCGCTGATGGACCCGGCCAAGTCGCGCTTCGCGCAGGAAACCGATGCGCGCAAGCTCGCCGAAGTGATCGGCGGCGCGGATGTGTTCCTGGGATTGTCGGTCGGCGGCATCCTCACGGCGGAGATGCTCAAGCAGATGGCGGCGCGTCCGCTGATTCTCGCGCTGGCGAACCCGACGCCGGAAATCTTCCCGGAACTGGCGCATGAGACGCGCGACGACGTCGTGATCGCGACGGGCCGCTCGGACTATCCGAACCAGGTCAACAACGTGCTGTGCTTCCCGTACATTTTCCGCGGGGCGCTGGACGTGGGCGCGACGACGATCACGCGCGAGATGGAAATCGCCGCGGTGCATGCGATCGCGGGGCTGGCCGAGGAAGAGCAGAACGAAGTCGTCGCGGCGGCTTATGGTGCTTACGACGTGTCGTTCGGCCCGCAATACCTGATTCCGAAGCCGTTCGACCCGCGCCTGATCGTGCGGATCGCGCCGGCCGTCGCGAAGGCGGCGATGGAAGGCGGCGTGGCGACGCGTCCGCTCGCGAATCTCGATGCGTACGTCGAGCAGTTGCAGCAATTCGTCTACCACTCGGGCGCGTTCATGAAGCCGCTGTTCGCGACCGCGCGCCAGCTCGTGCGTGACGGCGGCAAGGCGCGGATCGTGTTCACCGAAGGCGAAGACGAGCGGGTGCTGCGTGCGGTGCAGGTGATCGTCGACGAGAAGCTTGCGCGGCCGATTCTGGTCGGGCGTCCGGAGGTGCTGCTCGCGCGGATCGAGCGGTTCGGGTTGCGCTTGCGACTCGGTCAGGATGTCGAAGTGACCAATCCGGAATATGACGAGCGTTTCCCGCAGTACTGGACGAAGTATTGGGAACTGCGGTGCCGCGACGGTATTTCGAAGGAAATGGCGCGCGTGGAAATGCGCCGCCGCCTGACGCTGATCGGCGCGATGATGGTGCAGCTCGGCGACGCGGACGGGATGATCTGCGGGACGGTGGGCGAGTATCACAATCATCTGCGGTTCGTGGATGAAGTGATCGGCAAGAAACCCGGTGCGTCGACTTATGCGGCGATGAACATCCTGTTGCTCGATCAGCGGACGGTCGCGCTGGTGGATACGCACGTGAACGACAACCCCGATGCGGAGCAGATCGCGGAATTCACGATCGCGGCGGCGCGGCAGATGGAATGGCTGAACCTGACGCCGAAGGTGGCGCTGCTGTCGCGGTCGAATTTCGGGTCGGGGAGTGCGGCGTCGGGCGTGAAGATGCGCCGCGCGCTGGAGATCGTGCGCGAGCAGGCGCCGGATATCGAGGCGGATGGCGAGATGCATGGCGACTGCGCGCTCGATGAAGGGCTGCGGGCGAAGCTGCTGCCGATGTCGCCGTTGAAGGGGGCGGCGAATTTGCTGGTTTGTCCGAATGTGGATGCAGGGAATATCGCTTACAACCTGCTCAAGACCGAGGCGGGAAGCAATGTGGCGGTGGGGCCTTTCCTGTTGGGCGTCAATGCGCCGGTGAACATCCTTACTTCCAGCGCCACCGTGCGGCGGATCGTGAATATGGCTGCGTTGACGGTGATTGAGGCGAATCGGGGTGTCGCGGGCTGATCGGGTGTTGTGGGGCGGCTCGGGCCGCCCTTCGTTTGTCGGCATTCGGCGGCCGCTATCCCTGTAGCGATGTGTATTTTTGCGATTGCTCTTACGACGGCGGGCTTCTTTCAAGAAGCCAAATTGCCAAGCGGATCATCATGACAACGCTAAAGGCAAAGTAGTATCGCAAAGAATGACGCGATACAAGGATCGCATCATGGAAAGCTCACTGAACGTCCGCAATTGAGGTGAGCCGAGTGACTGCTCGGGGCAGCAGTCAATGGACTGACCGCCGTCGGCTCGCATTTCGCGAGATATGGTTGCGTCCAGTGCGCAAAAAGGATTCAGCGCGACCTGCGTCATTTAATGCAAGGAAACATACCTGCTTTCTCGGCAAGTACCGACGGCTGGAAGCCATAGCGCTCATAGCACTTCGGCGTCCCGTGATCCGCCATCAGACTGACATAGGCAGTCGGCGGCGCGTTCTCGTGAATGTAGTTCATGAGTGCTCGCATGATCAGATCGCCTACACCCTTCGTCTGGTGTGTCGGCAATACTGCGATATCCACGACCTCGAAGAAGCAGCCACCGTCACCGATAATCCGGCCGATTCCGACCGGAGTGCTACCCGAGTACGCCACGACGCTAAAGAGGCCGTTCTGCAACCCGATAGTTGCAGCTTGCTCGGATTTCCGGCTCAACCCGCAGCAACGCGAATGTCGATATATGTCGATACGGAGGGCGCTTCCTGATGGATGATGTATTCCATGTGAACCCTTCAAGGTGGACGTGCAGGGGATGTGCGGTGCTCGATGAGCATCGCTAGGTCAGGCCGGCTTAGTTGAAGAGCGGTATGCGTGTTCGCATTCAGGCAGCGATCGTTGAAGGGAAGGATATCTTGTGGTCCCGCTGCCCGAGTGGTCGTCGCATCGCCGTGACCACCCCCGGCGAAACAATCGCCCGGATCAAACACCCGTTCGACGAACCGTCCCTGAACCCCGTATCCCCCCGCACGCCCCCTCCGCACCCCTAACCCCCGCCCAGCCGCGATTTAATGACCAAACCGCAAGACCTAGTGCATAGATATCGTTTGCCGAGCCCTTAATGACTATCGACAATCGTGGCTCGAATTCACCGCCGCGGCGTCAGAAGCGCCTTGGCGGCCGGCACTCGGCGGCTATCCCGGCCTTCCGCGCCCACCCGCTCACGACGACATGTACGCGTTCTCGCCCTCATTCCAAAATCCTGCCGGCTCGCCGATCCGCGAGTTGTTCAAGTACCTGTCCGAACCGGGCATGATTTCGTTCGCGGGCGGTTATCCAGCCAGCGATCTGTTCGACGTCGACGGCCTGAATGCGGCGGCCGAACGCGCGTACGCGCAGCCCGTCCGCTGCCTGCAGTACGGCCCGACCGACGGCCTCGCCGAACTCAAGCAGCAACTGATCGCGCTGATGGCGCGTCGCGGCGTCGCGTGCACGCCAGCCGAACTGTTCGTCACGACCGGCTCGCAGCAAGGTCTCGACCTGCTGCTGCGCGTGATGGTGTCGCCCGGCGACGTCGTGCTGACCGAACAACCGGCGTACCCGGCCACGCTGCAGGCGATGCGTTTGCAACAGGCGCGCATCGTGACGATTCCCGTCGACGGCGAGGGCCTCGACGTCGATCGTCTCGGCGAACAACTCGCGTCCGGCGCGATCGCGCAACCGAAGCTGCTCTACACGGTCCCGACTTTCGCGAACCCGACGGGCGCGACGCTCACGCGCGAACGTCGGCTGAAATTGCTGCGTCTCGCGGTGCAATACCATTTCCTGATCGTCGAGGACGATCCGTACGGCGACCTGCGTTTCGCGGGCGAAGCCGTGCCGTCGATGCTCGCGCTGGCCGGCGAGGTGGACGGCGCGCGCGACTGGCTCGTGCATTTCGCGAGCCTGTCGAAGATCGTCGCGCCGGGGCTGCGCGTGGGCTGGACGATCGCGCCGGCCGAAATCGCGCGGCGCTGCGTGATCGCGAAGCAGACGGTCGACCTCTGCAGCGCACCGTGGACGCAGGCGACCGCCGCCGAATATCTGGCGGACGGCGCGCTCGAACGTCATCTGCCGCGCATCACGGCCGCGTACCGGCGCAAATGCGACGCGATGTGCGATGCGCTGCGCGACGGCTTCGGCGATGCGATCGAATTCCATCGTCCCGAAGGCGGGATGTTCGTGTGGGCGGGGCTCGGTGCGGTGTCGTCGGACGCGCTGCTGCAACAGGCGATCGCCAACAAGATCGTGTTCGTACCGGGCAGGGCGTTCTTCGCGGACAACGTCGACGCAGCGTCGCTGCGCCTGTCGTTCGCCGCGCCGGACGTCGATGCGATCCGGGAAGGCGTCGCGCGCCTCGTGCGCGCGTATGGTGCGGCGCGGGCCGCGTGAGGAGACGTCAGCATGACTATCACCGTCAACGAAACGGCCTCGGTGGGCGTGGCGGCGAGCGCCGCCTATAAGCAGCCGGCGAAGCATCGCTCGTCGCAGATCAGCGCCGGGCCGCAGTATGTGGCCGACGTGCTCGGCCGCTTCGGCGCGGAGCCGGCAACCGATGCCGGCGATGCGGCGTCGGTCGTGCTCGGCTACAACTGACGAGCACAAGGCCGGCGGCTCGCGCCACATGCGCGCCATCGCCGACATAAGCGGTTAAGCTTGCGCGATCGAAACACCGACGATCGCCGCCGCCTCATGTCCGACCCGACCTCCGAATCGCTCGCGCAAACGTATGACCGCCTGTGGTCCTGCCTCGAAGCCGGCGTGAGCGAAAAGCGCTCGCCGTTCACGATGCCGCAGGCGGCCACGCTCGGCCTCGATGGTGCGCCGAAGGTTCGGACGATCGTATTGCGTCAGGTGAGTCGCGCCGAGTGCGTGCTGTCGTTTCATACCGATGCGCGTTCGGAAAAAGTGGCGGAGTTGCGTCGCGATCCGCGCATCTCGATCGTCGCGAACGATCTCGACGCGCTCGTGCAGATTCGCGCGGAAGGTGTGGCGTCGATCTGCGAGGACGAAGCGCAACGGCGCGCGATCTGGGCATCGAGCCGCCCGCATACGTTGCTGCTGTATCGCGCGCCGTTGCCGCCCGGCACGTCGATCGCAGCGCCTGAAGCCGCGCATATCGGCGGCACCGCACCCACTGGCGACGGCTACGCAAACTTCTGCCTGATCCACATGACGATCGCGCGCATCGACTGGCTCGAACTTGCGCGCGCCGGCCATCGCCGCGCGGTATTCGACGTGAACGAAAGCGGTTACGACGCCCGCTGGATCGCACCCTGACGCTGGCCGAGCGCGCTCAACCGCTCAAGGCCGCCCGTCCGATGCGGCCTCGATCATCCACTCGCGCATCACCACGATCGCATCGTCGTCGCGGCGCTCGGCCGGATACACGAGATAGAACCCTACCGACAGCGGAAACGCGAAGTCGAACGGCTTGCACAGCCGTCCGGCGGCGATGTCGCGCTCGACGAGCGGCTCGGTCGCGAGCGCGATGCCCTGGCCGGCGACGGCCGCATCGATCGCGAGCGACGTCTGGTTGAAGCGCAGCCCCTTGTGCGGATCGACGTCGACCGGTTCGGGCATCGCCGCGAGGAACTCGGGCCACAGGTCGTGTGCATCGTGTAGCAGCACCTGCCCGGCGAGCGCGCGCGGCGAAGCCGGCGCGGTCAGCACCGACGGGCTGCACACCGCGCACACGTCGAGCGGGAACAGCGCATGAGTGGCGAGATGCTTGCCGAACGGCGGCTTGCCGTAGCGGATCGCGAGATCGACGCCGTCGTGGCGGAACGTCGCGATCTGCGGGTCGGCGATCACGCGCACGTCGTAGTCGGGATGTGCTTCGGTGAACTGCGCGAGCCGAGGAATCAGCCATTTCGACGCGAACGACGGCGTCGTGCTGATCGTCAGCGCGGCGCGCCGCTTCACGAGCTTGTCGGTTGCATCGGCGATCGCGTGCAGCGCACGCTGCACGTCGGAGAAATACGCGGCGCCGTCGTGCGTGAGTGCGAGGCCGCGCGGCAGGCGCTCGAACAGCTTCAGGCCGAGCACGTCCTCGAGGTGGCGCACCTGCTGCGCGACGGCGCCCTGCGTGACGCCGATCTCGTCGGCGGCGGCGCGGAAGTTGAGGTGCCGGGCGGACACTTCGAACGCGCGAAGCGCATTCAGCGGCGGCAGGCGGGAAGGGCGTGGCGGCATCGTTTGGCTGTAGAAAAGCTATCGGCTGACGGCAGAAATACTGGTTCGACAGCCGGAATCGATGCGCCTACATTACCACCATGGCGCGCCGAATGGCGGCTGCGCGGCGGCAGAATCGGAACGAGGAACGGATCGTGACTGTAGAAAAAGTAGCGTTGATCACGGCGGCGGGCAAGGGCATGGGCGCGGCGATCGCGCGCGAACTGGCGGCGACGGGCTATC
>NZ_JBYQCG010000119.1:0-15949 GCF_057837105.1 Burkholderia sp. APQ4-4ca
GTCGCTCGTCATCGCCCAGGCGCCGTAGAGCGTGACGAGCTTGAAGTCGTATGCCGCGCCGGCCAGATAGGCGTACTGCGCGCCGACCGGCCCTGCCGCGGTATACCGCACGCGCTGGCCGGACAGCACGGCCGTGAGGCCATGCCCACGATAGTTCAAGTGAATGCCGAGGTTACCGACGCCGGGCGAACCCGCAACGCCGCCAAGACCATAGATGACGGTGGCGCCGAAACCCTTGAAGTCCGGAGTCGTGTACTTGACGGTGTTGTTCCACACCGTATCGCCGATGATCGTCCCGCCATAGTTGGTCACGAACGTCTGCAGGACGAGCGGAGAGAAGACGGTCGAGGATCCGAACGGATTGATGAGGGATTCGGCCGTATAGGCCGGATTTCTTTGCCGCCCGAAGGTCAACTGGCCGAACTCGCCTTGAAAGCCCACGTACGCATTGCGTGACCAGAACGGGTCCGCCGCGCTGCGCCCGAGCGCGCCGTTCGCGGATCGAAAGAAGCTTTCGAGGACAAAGATGGCGCCGACGCCGCCGCCAAGGTCTTCCTTGCCGCGGATTCCCCAGAACGATGTGGTCAGCCCGCCGCTGCCCATCTGTACCGCGGACTGCGGCGTGTCGCTGCGCTTGATGCTCCCGACGTAGGTGCCGATGAGGCCATAAAGCTGGATCTGGGAGCCGCTATCCGCGTATGCGTCGACGGAAATCGATGCCAGAGCCGCGTTGAATATCGCCGTCACTCCGAGCGTACCGACAACGCGCCGGGCGGCAACGCGCACCACGGCCTGTCGTGTCTTTTTCATTTCGGTTGTCTCCATTCATATTTTTTTCGAGCAGCCTTTTTCTCGACAATCCACTCTGCAGTACTGATGGATTACCTGCCACGGCGGCGCGTGTTGCGAGCATGTCGCTGAAGTCACTGGCGTGACGGACGAGGAAACGCCTTCCCTCGAGGCTTATCAGGGGAAGGCGCCGTCAGGCATGCGAGCGACTACGGGGAAATCTCTTCGAGCGAACGATTGGTCGTCTCCACCATTCGCGTGGCGACAAAGAAGCCCACGGCACTGACTACCGCGAACATGACGAATACCGCGGCGATGCCTCTCCCGGTCAATACGACGCCGACGATCGCCGGCGCGGCCGCAGACGCCGCCCGCAGCCAGGAAGTCGCGAGACCGGTACCGATCGCGCGCATCCGGGTGGGGTAGATCTCCGGGGTGTACAGGTACAGAAGGACCGTGGTCGTCGCCATCACCGCGTAAGCCGACGATCCGAGGAACATCACGGACCACGCGCTGCCGGCGCCGTGAATGCCGAGTACGGCGAGCAGGGCCGCGCTGATGATGAAGCAGGCCATTGCCCACCGGCGGCGCCCGACCCGGTCGATCAGCAGCGCACAGGCAAGCACACCGCACGTACTCAGGATGTTCGAAATGGACGCCATCTGAAGCGACGTTTGCAGCGGCAGATGGTAGACCGTCCTGTAGAGGCTCGGCAGCCAGTTGTTGATGCCATTGGCCACGAAATAAGCGCTCGCCCAAAGCAGCCACACGACAACGGTGCGGCCTCGGTAGAACGGCGAGAAGAGTTCCTTCCACGTTCCCTTCTGCTTCGACTGTCGGCCGAGCAGAAGACCCGACACGCGCGCATCCACCTCGGCCTTTTGGGTCTGCGTGTCGAGGTTGCGCTTCGTCGTGCTGGCTTCCAGCCGCTCGATGATGCGTTCGGCCTTATCGAAACGCCCCCGTGAAACGAGCCAGCGCGGCGATTCCGGAAGACGTGCGATCAGGATCGCGACGACGATGCCCGGAATCCCGCCGATCAGGAACATATATTCCCAGCCGAAGCGCGGGACGACGAACGCACCGAGCTGCGCGGCCGCGAGCAGGCCCAACGGGAAAATGAGTTCGTACAGGATGAAGAAGCGTCCGCGGCCGTGTGCTTGGGACAGCTCGTTGATGTACGTGGCGGCCACGGGCACTTCTCCGCCCACACCGATGCCTTGCAGGAAGCGCATCAGAAACAGCATGTGGAAGCTGCCGGTGAACGCGCATACGACGCTCATGGCCGACATGACGCCCACCGCGACGGTGGCGCTCGGCACCCGCCCCAGGCGCTCGGCCAGCCAGCCGAAGACCAACGCGCCGACGACCTGGCCAAGATAGCCGGCAGCGATCAGCACGCCGATCCGACCGGGAGAAAGATGCCAGAGCCCCACCAGTACGGGCAGTACGAAAGCCAGCGAAAGTGCGTCGAATGCATCGAAGAGGGTCGCGCTGCCCATGACGATTCGTGCCCGGGTGTGCCACTTGCAAAACGGCACGTTCTCGATGCGGAACAGCAGGTTCGCCGCCCGCAATTGCTCGCTCATGGGACGCGTTTCGCTCGCGGATCGACTAAGGTCGACGCCGCAGGCGGTCGAAGGGGTGTTCATGCTGTCTCCTGAAAAGCTGCATTTTATGGACCTTCGGCTTGCTTCTCGTTTTACAGCGCCGATCGCGTTTTCTTATGGTTTTCCGCGACATCGGCGCGTTTTTATCGTTTGCCGAGCCTGTCGGCGGCGAAGCGGGCAGCGCTTCGCCGTCGTCATCCGGCTATGGACGTGCCGCGCCGGTGTCAGTCGACGAGCCCGGCCAAACGAAGCGCGTGCGCAATTTCGACGTCCGCGCCTTGCGCCAGCGGCAGCAACGGGGAGCGCACTGCGGCGTGCTCGAGGATGCCGCGAGCCACCAGGCCATGCTTGAGCGCGACGGTGCCTTCCATGTGCGACCCGCGGTGATACACGTTGCGCGTCACCGGCAGCAGGCGATCGTGAATCGCGCGAGCGGCCGGGTAGTCTTTCGCCTTGCCTGCCTTGATCAGTTCGATGAGCGGCTCGGGAGCCAGTCCGCCGTAGCCGACGAGCGCGCCGTCCACGTCGAACATCGTGTGGAGCAGATACTCGTCGTGGCAGGTCAGGATTTGCAGTTCCGGACGCTCGCGTCGAATGATCGGAATCTCCACGTCCCAGCGACGCATGTTGCGCACGCCGTTTTTCATCGCGAAGACGCCCGGTTGCGCGGCGATTTCCAGCTGCGTTTCGAGGTTGTAGGTCGCCTTCGTGGCGTCCGGGTACTGGAACAGGATGAGCGGCAAGCCACTGCCCTCGTGGATGGCGCGGTAGCGATCTTGCGGCGCGCCTTTCTGGTAACCGAAGCGCAGCCAGCCGTGCGATGGATACACCAGGCCGGCCGACGCGCCGGCGTCGACCGCGCGCTTCGCCTCTTCCACCGCCACTTCCGTGCCTTCGAGCGTAATGCCGGCGATGACCGGAATCTTGCCGTCGACGGACTTCACGAAGCTTTCGATGACTTGAGCCTGCTCTTTCTGTGAGAGGAACGTGCCTTCGCCTGCGTGTCCGAGAACCGTCAGACCTTTGACGCCTTCGATGCCGCCGAGCCACGCGCCCAGCCGTTGAATTGCCGCATGGTCCACCGCGCCCTCGCGGGTGAAAGGGGTAACGGGTGCCGGGACCAAACCCCGCAGATCGATCGCTTTCATAACGTCTCCAGATGTGAGCTTTTCAACTCCTCTTGGGGGAGGAGAGCCCGCTGCCCGTTTCGCATCGAACCGGAACAACGGTGCATGCGATGCAGTGTAAGGACGCACGACCCATGCGAGAACGGCCAAATCTCGCATTTCAGATATACTGATTCGACATATCTCCTGAGAGGCTTCGCGATGGACTATGCGGCCTGGAAGCTATTCATCGACGCGGCGGAACTCGGAAGCCTGAGCAAGACGGCCGTTGCTTACGGCACCAGTCAGCCTCACATCAGCCGGCAAATCGTCGAGCTCGAGCAGTACTGCGGCGGCCGCCTGTTTCAACGGACAGGGCGCGGCGTGGTATTGACCGAGCTGGGCGCGCGTATCGCGCCACGCGTGAGGACGTGGCTGGCCAGCACGGAGCAGTTGTCCAACGACATCCGCAGCACGGCGGGCGAGCCGATCGGCGTAGTCAGGCTCGGAATCCTGCCCTCCACCGCCCATCCGCTTGTCAGCACCGTTTACCATCGGCTTCGCGAGCGTTACCCACTGGTGCAGTTACAGGTCCGCGAGGGTCAAGGGGCGTTGCTGGAAACCTGGCTGGAGAACGGCAGCGTCGATCTCGCCATCCTGTTTCGAAATAGTCCGACGCCGAGAAACGGTGACGAATATCTGGTCGAGGCCGCGACTTACCTCGTTGGGGCGGAAGGCGATCTGTTGACCCGTCAGCCGACGATCGCGTTTTCCAGGCTCGATGGCATTCCGCTGGTCTCTTTCTGCCGCCCCAATAGCTGGCGCGAGCGGCTCGAACAAATCGCGGGCGAACACCAGATATCGCTGAATTTCGCGGCGGAAGCCGATTCCCTGAGCCTGCAGGGGCACATCGTCGCCGACGGCGGCATCCATGCGTTGCTGGGCCCTTATGCGATCGCCAATCTGGAACGGGAATGCCGATTGCAAGCGTCGATGGTCGTCGATCCGTCCGTGCCGCGCTTCATTGCGCTCGCCATGTCGCCGCACGGAGAACTGACGCTGGCTTGCCGCACGGTCATGCAGCTCACGAGGGAAATCGCACGGTCGCGCAATCTCTCGTCGGACCTTCGGTTGGGCGTGTCCGCCGCGTTCCTGCGCTCCATCTGAAGGGCCCGGGCACGGCTTGAGCGCGGCGATGCGCGGATCGTCCCGCTCCTCCGCCTCGCCCCTCTTTCAATAGGAAACCTGATCTTCAGGGCGATCGGGACAACCTGTATCGTCGCGAATCCGCGCCGTGCTGACGGTAACCGGCGGATCCTGCGCGCACGCGGCCGACAGCAACAGCAGCCCCGGTGCGAGCGTTGCCTACTGTCTTCAAATGATATATATCGGTCTACCCAACAGTCAGGCGACTTGACGACCGGCGCCGCAGTCGAAGTGTGTCAGGCCGCGACGCCCTCGGACCACGGCCGGAGGCCGATTTCGTCGAGCCCCGTGATGCTAGAATAATCGGTCTATGTTGGTGAAATACCGAGGAGGAAGCCGTTCGTGCGAGCCAACAAACGCCAGCTGGTGGTAGACAAAGCGACCGAACTGTTCTCCAGGCACGGATTCCACCCGGTGGGCGTCGACTGGATCATCGACGATTCCGGTGTCGCCCGCATGACGCTGTACCGGCATTTTGCGAGCAAGGACGAACTGATCCGCGAGGTGCTGGTCCAGCGCTACGACCTGATCGTCGGCAGCATCGCCGCGCAGTTGCAGCACGTGGCCGATCCGGTCGAGCACGTCAAGACCCTCTTCGACTGGTACGCGGCGTGGTTCAAGACGCCCGAATTCGCCGGCTGCCTGTTCGAGCGGGCGCTGGCCGAGTTCGGCACCGCCTATGCGCCGATCTCGGACGTCGCGATCCGCTATCGCCGCACCATGGTCGAATGGATCGCAGAACTGATCGAGGCCCTCGTGCCGCCCGAAACCGCCCACCGGCTGGCAACGGTCTTCATGATGCTGCTGGACGGCGCCACGGCCGAGGCACGGGCGTTCAACGATTGCGACGCTGCCGCGCACGCGTGGCAAGCCGCGCAGGTCCTTCTCGAACAGGCGATGCATGCGACGGTTTCGCCCGCCGACGGTGCGGAGACCCTCTGAGCCGGCCACGTCTGCCTCGGATACGCCGTCACGCCGGTCATCGTCCAGAAGCGATTCGATGTCGATGCAACCGACCTCGACGACTCCCCGTTTTCCGCGCGACGGCTCGACATCCGCGGCCGCTGCCTGATCCTGGCCTCGGACTTCCGTTCATCCTCATTCCTTCCGTTCCACGGTCGCGTGGGGCCCGCTCGCGCGAGACGTCCGTCGAGCGGGCATGACGATTGCGCCTGCAGCACTCCCGGGAGGCCCGCGATCATGAACGACAACGACTTGCTCCAGCCCGAGCCGACGAAACCATCCCCGAATGAGACCTCGTGGGTCCGGCGTCTCGGCCCCGGCCTGATCACCGGCGCCGCCGACGACGACCCGTCCGGCATCGGCACGTACTCGCAGGCGGGGGCGCAATTCGGCTTCGAACTGCTGTGGGCCTTGCTGTTGACGTACCCGCTGATGACGGCCATCCAGCTGGTCAGCGCGAGAATCGGCCGCGTGACGGGCAAAGGACTCGCGTCCAACATGCGCACCCACTACCCGCGATGGCTGCTGTACGGAACGGTCGTGCTGCTGATCACGGCCAACGTGATCAATATCGCGGCCGACCTGTCGGCCATGGGCGCGGCCGTCAGTTTGTTGCTGCCCGGCCCGCAACAGCTCTACATCGTGTGCCTCGGCGGCGTGTCGGTCGTGCTGCAGGTGTTCGTTCCGTACGACCGCTACGCGCGACTCCTCAAATGGACCGCGCTGACGCTGCTCGCGTATGTCGCGGTCGCCCTCATCGTGCCCGTCAACTGGGCCGAGGTCGGTCGCGCGATCGTGCGGCCCCATGCGCAACCGACCGCCGCTTATCTGACCACGGTCGTCGCCGTGCTCGGCACGACCATCAGCCCGTATCTGTTTTTCTGGCAGGCATCCCAGGAAGTCGAGGAGTTGCGCGCCGCGCCGGACCAGCGGCCGCTGCGGCGCATGCCGCGCGAGGCGCCCGCGCAATTGCGCCGGATCAGCTTCGATACGTGGTTCGGCATGGGCGTCTCGAACGTGATCGGGTTCTTCATCGTGCTGACGGCAGCGGCCACGCTCCACACCCATCACATCGACGTCAAGACGTCGGCGGACGCCGCGCGGGCGCTCGAGCCGGTGGCCGGTCACTTCGCATACGTGCTGTTCGCGCTCGGCATCGTCGGTACCGGCCTGCTGGCGCTGCCGGTGCTCGCGGGATCGGCCGCCTATGCGGCGGCCGGCACGTTCCGCTGGCGCAACAGTCTCGCGTTGCAGTGGGGCGTCGCGCCCGAATTCTATGCAGTGATCGTATTGGCGATCGTCGGCGGAATCGCGTTCACGTTCACGCATTTCGACCCGATCCGCGCGCTTTACTGGAGCGCCGTCATCAACGGCGTAAGCGCCGTGCCGATCATGGTCGTGATGATGCTGATGGCGAGAAGCAGACGAGTCATGGGCGAGTTCGCCGTCAGAGGCACGCTTGCGTGGGGAGGATGGGTCGCGACGCTCTCGATGGCGCTCGCGGCGCTGGGCGTGTTCGTGCCCGGATAAAACCCGTGGCGCGGATGCCGCGAGCCGCTGCGCTCAGCCCGGTTCGTCTCCGCCCAGCGCCGCGCCGACCGCATCGCGCAGCACGTCCGCGAGTCGCTGGTTCTCGTCGATGCGAGCCTGTTCGATCGCGACGCCCTCGGCGTTGCCGGTTCGGCGCGCCCATTCCTGGCGCTCGCGCGCAAAAATCATGCGCTCGTGAACCGCGCGGATCGCCCCCCATATCGCATCCTCCGCTTTCTGGGCCTCCACGTCGTCGAGAGAAAGCGCGGAGAATGCATGCCCGGTATGGCATCGGTATCGCAATGGACGATCGTCGCGCATGCGCCAGAGCACGCCGTGACAACTGGGGCACGTGAGGGCGGAACGCGTGCCGATCGCGTCAAGCAGCCCAGGATCGACGAGGCCCTCCTCCGCAATCCCGCTCTCGTGGTCCAGGTCGCGCAAGTCCGCCGCCTTTCGCCGCTCCGTCACACGTGCGCCGTAGACCGCCGCACGAATGGCCTGCGGCAGCTCTCCAGCCCTTGCGACCACATCGGCGCCCGCCGCGGCCAGTGCGCTGCGCGGCATCGACGGCGCTTCGCATTCGTCGGGGTCCTGAACGATACCGTAGCCGCCCCGGGCGCGAATCGCCGCGAGGCCAGCCGCGCCGTCATCTAGATCGCCGCTGAGGACCACGCCGATCGCACCGGCACCGTATTCGCGGGCGGCAGACCGGAACAGCGGATCTGCAGCCGGCCGGGTGAAGTTCTCGGCGGCCGTATCGAGCAGCCAGAGATCGCCATCGCGCACGATCATGTGCCGGTCGGACGGGGCCACGTAAATTCTGCCGGCCTGAGGCGATTGGCCGTGTCGCGCCTCGCTTGCCTCCAGCGTGCCCCATCGCGACAACAGATCGGGCAGAATCGTCCGATGTCGACCAATGTGCTGAACGATGCAAATCGGCACCGGAAAATCCGCGGCGATGCCCGCCACGAGGGTCCGGAGGACCGGGAGACCACCCCGGGACGATGCGATTACGACGATATCTCGACGATCCATAGCCCCCCCTTTCCGGATATAGCCGCAAATCGGGTTCCTGAACCGGCATTCCGTCACCGGCGGGCGCAGACGACGCAACGCGAGTCGAATGGCGCTGGCGCAAACGCCGCCGCGGCGAGCCGCGCCCGACCGACCCGCGATGCACGCGCGGGCCGTCGGCCGTCATGGAGTGTCGCGATGCGCGTCGCCGAGCACCGCGAGCAACATCCCGAAATCGAGCGGTTTCGACAGATGGCTGTCGAAGCCGGCCTTCGTCGCGGCCCGGACGTCGTCCTGGCGATTGCGGCCGGTCAGCGCGACGGTCCGGAGCGTGGCCCAGCGGGGATCGGTCTTGATCCGCCGAAGCAACGCGTAGCCATCCATGTCGGGAAGCCCGATGTCGGACACGATCGCGTCCACGGTTGCCTCCTGCAGCATCGTCAACGCCGCGGCGCCGCTTTTCGCGCTCTGGACCACCGCCCCCGCCAGTTCCAGCAGCGCGGTGAGCGACGTCGCCGTCTCCTGATCGTCCTCGACCAGCAGCACGCGCAGGCCGGCGATATTCCCCTCCGGCACGCCGCTGCCCGCAGACACGGCGCGCTCGGTCGATGCGGCCGGCAGCCATACCGTCATCGTGGTGCCGGAGCCCGGGCCATCGGACGCCGCGGCGATCCGGCCGCCATGCATTTCGACGAGTTGCCGAACGAGCGCCAGTCCGATGCCGAGACCGCCGCGGGTCCTGTCGCGCGGCGCCTGCCGGAACATGTCGAAGACATGCGGAAGCGTATCGCCGTCGATCCCCTGCCCGTCGTCGATCACGTCGACGCGCAGCATCTTGCCCTCATGCGCGAGACGCACGACGATCCGGCCGTGCGGTTGCGTGTACTTGAGCGCGTTGGACATCAGGTTCCAGAAGATCTGCTCGCATCGCACCGGATCGGCGAGCGCGATGGCCGGCTCCGTCGGCAACTCCGTTTGCAGGACCAGGCCGCGCGCGTGCACGTCGAGCTCGCAGGTATCCGTGATGCCGCGCAACATCGCCGTCAGATCGACCCGGCCCAGCTCGAGCGCGAGCTTGCCGGTCTGGATGCGCGACAGATCGAGCAGATCGTCGATGATCTGCGCCTGGGCGCGCACCGCCTGCCGGATCGAATCCGCGGCTTCGCGCACGGCGGCAATGTCGCGCGTCTCCGGCAGGCGCGGCAGCATTTCCGCCTTGACGCCGATCAGGTTGAGCGGATGCCGCAGCTCGTGTGACAGCACGGCAATGAACTCGTCCTTCAGTTGACTCGAACTGAGCGCCTGCTCGCGGGCCGCCTGTTCCCGCGCGAGCGCTTCACGGTTCGCGTCGTCGCTCTGCTTGCGCAGCGTCATGTCGCGCACGATCTTCGCGAAGCCGTTGAACGACGTATCGGAAATCGGCGTGACGACGCCGCTACAGAAAATCCGCCGCCCGTCCTTGGTCCGGTGCCAGCGTTCGTCGTCCGCGCGCCCTTCGCGGGTCGCGATGTCGCGCTCGCGCGTCGGTACGAGCGCCTGTCGGTCGCTCGGCTCGTAGATCAGATCCACGTCCTGGCCGATCATCTCTTCTTCCGTATAGCCGAATATGCGTTCCGCGCCGGCGTTCCAGCTCACGATGGACCCGTTGCCGTCCTGGATGATGATCGCGTAGTCCTTGGTCGATTGCGCGACCAGACGCAGGCGCTGCTCGCCGGCCCGCGCCGCCTCTTCCGCGTGATGCCGGTCGGTGATGTCGATCAGCGTGATCACCGCGCCGTCGATGTGATCGTCCGCCGTCCGATAGGGCAGCAACCGCATCAGATACCACCGGCCAGCCTCGCTCTCGATCTCGCGCTCGATCAGCCGCAGCGACTGAAACGACTGCCGGACATCGTCGGCCAGCGTCGGATACCGCAGGGCATGGGTGATATGGAACAGCGACCGGCCCAGGTCCGAATCGATCAGGTTGAAAATCGCGGTGGCGTTGGGCGTAAACCGCTTGACCCGGATTTCCTTGTCGACGAACACGGTCGCGATCTCGCTCGACGCGATGATGTTGTGCAGATCGTCGTTCGCTTTCGCGGTGTCTTCGATCCTTGCCTGCATTTCGGCGTTGGCCGTCGTCAACTCCTCGTTGACCGATTGCAGTTCCTCCTTGCTGCTTTCCAGTTCCTCGCTCGTGGAGCGCAACTCTTCGTTGATCGCCTGCAGCTCCTCGTTCGACGCCTTCAATTCCTCGACGGACGTTTCGTACTGCTCGATGACCGTCGCGAGTTGCTCGCGGCTGTGCTGCAGCTCCTGTTCGAGCTGGGCCAGAACCGGATCCTGCCCGCTCGTCTCGACCTGGTCCTCCTCCGTCATGCGGCCCGCCACCTCGTCGAACACGATGAGCAGGAATTCCGCATTCGCGACCTTGTCGTGAAACGGCCTGACCGTCATGTTGATCCACGACACGCGGCCATCGTGTGCCCATTTCACCCGGCGCGCCTCCACGCTCGTGCCCGTTTGCAGCGCACGGAAAATCGCGGTGCGCAGATCGAGCCGCAGATCCGGCAGCACCAGCGTCATGATGTTGCTCGACAGCTCGCCGCCGACGTGCCGCAGGAACCGGCCGGCGTTATCCGACAGATGAACGACGTTCGATTCCTTGTCGATGATGACGCTCGGCGGCGAATACGTTTCGAGCGCGCGCTGATGGAGCTCCGAATAGGAGAAGTTGCGTTGGGCCGGGCTGGCCGGCACGCGCAACGGCGGCTGCGGCGCGGCCCGCTCGTCGGATGCGCCGGATTCGACCTGGAACAGCGGCGGAAAGCCCGTGGCCGGCTTCGCGCGATGCGTGACGACGCGTGCACGGTAAATCCGGCGTTTCTTGTCCACGACGGCAAACAGATCGTCCGCCGCGTCGGCCGACTCCGCGGTGCCGAGGAACAGGTAACCGTTGGGGCGCAACGCGAAATGGAACAGCTCGAGGATTTGCCGCTGCACCGCGCGCTCGAGATAGATCAGCACGTTGCGGCACGAAATCAGGTCGAGGTGCGAGAACGGCGGGTCGCGCAGCAGGCTGTGCGCCGCGAACAGGATGCGCTCGCGCACCGCCTTCGCGATCACGTAGTGCGCGCCATCCCGCGTGAAATACCGCTGCAGCAGCGGGGCGGGCACGTCGCTCGCGATCGACAGCGGGTAGGAACCGGTCCGCGCGCGGACGATCGCCGCTTCGTCGATATCGGTCGCGAAGACCTGGATGGCCTGGCTCGACATCGCGGCCTCGCGCGCCCGCGCCAGCAGCAGCGAGATCGAGTACGCCTCTTCGCCCGTCGCGCATCCGGCCACCCACACACGGACCTGCTCCTCGCCGGACTCCGACGCGAACAACGAGCCGATCACTTCCCGTTCGAGGAAATCGAAGGCTTCGCGATCGCGGAAGAACTGGGTCACGCCGATCAGCATGTCCGCCAGCAGCGCGTTCGCTTCTTCCGGCGTGGCCCGCAGGAAATCCCGGTACGCGAGGAGATCACGCTGGCCGTTGACCTGCATGCGCCGCTCGATACGCCGCAGCACGGTCGCCCGCTTGTACAGCCGGAAGTCGTGGCCGGTGCGTACCCTCAGGTGCATCAGAATGTCGGAGAGCGCCCGTTCGGGATCGTTGATCGTCGGCCGCTCGCCGTTGTGCAGCGATTGCGCGAATTGGAGGCTTTGCTGTTCGATACGGCGCGCATTCGACCAGAGTTCGAGCAACCGTTGCGGCATGTCGGCCACCGGCAGCACGATATCGACGCGCGCCATCGCAATCGCATGCTGCGGCATCCCTGCGTGCTCGGCGTCGTCCGGCGATTGTGCGAGCGTAATGCCGCCCGCCTCCTTGATGCGGCTCAAGCCCGCCGCGCCGTCGGAGCCGGTGCCGGACATCACGATGCCGACCGCGCGCCAGTCGTGCGCGTCCGCCAGCGTCCGAAAGAAGTGGTCGATCGTGAACGGAACCCCATCGGATGGATCCCGGCCGTGGCAACGAAGGCAACCGTCCGACATCTCGAGGTGCATGCCCGGTGCGATCACGTAGATATGGTTTTTCTCGATCGGTACCGTGGACGTCACCTGATGCACCGGCATGCCCGTCGTGCGCTGCAGGATGGCGTCCATATGACTGGCCTGTTCCGGCGCGAGATGGACGACGACGACGAACGCCATGTCCATGCCCGTCGGCGCATTCTCGAAAAAGGTCTGCAAGGCCGTCGTGCCGCCTGCCGACGCACCGATGCCCACGACCGGAAACGACAGATCGCTCTTCAACGTCGCGGGCGATGGAGGCTGCTCCTTGTGCGTAGGCGCTTGCCGTGCCATTGAATTCTCCTGATGGTGTTGCCGAACATCATGTGCCGGGCGCCGATCGATACCGGGTCGCATCGTCCTCGCCCCGCCGTCCCGCGATCCCGCTGGGGATACTTCCCGCCGGGCGTCCATGCGCATTGTAAGACACCGCCAAGCGAGACCGGGCGCCTGACGAAAGGCTTGCAACCGGCGTGCGGCGGAGCGCCACGGCCGCACGCCGGTGCGTCACCCGGACGTCATTCGTGCCGACATACCATCCCCTTGGTTGGCGAAACGCGATGCGTCGGGTCGATCGCCAGCGGGAACGAATCGTGCTCGTGCGTCGGCCCGTCGGATTCAATTTATTTCCTTTGACGGATGCCGTATTACCGGCGAATATTCGCGTCGATCAAGCGGTTAGTACCGCTCAAGAACAACATGAAACGATGCTCGCCCACGCAGTCGGGGACGTTACACTGCTTCGCCAACAGATACCTGATCGAAGGGGAAGAAATGACGCCGTTTTCCCAGGATGTGAGCATCAAACAAACCGCCGCCGTCTCCAAGGCCGCCACGCCGTCGCCCGTTTTCTGGAAAGCGGGGCCGATCGTCGAAGCCCCTCCGCCCGAGCCGAAATCCGCGACGCCGGACCTGCGCGATTTCTTCGCCGCCGCCGCGCTGCAGGGCTTGCTGTCGCGCGATGCCGGGCGCAACGTGTCGACGATCGCCGACTACGAATCGAAGCGCGCGATCAGCGCCTATCGGCTCGCCGACGAAATGCTGAAAGCGCGATGAACCGGCCGGCCGGCCGTCGCCGGCCGGCCCGCGCGCCTGGCGTCATCCGGTTCGCGGGGCACCGCGGGGAACAGGAGCAGCCACGATCGTCCGGATGCTGACGCACCGGCCGTTCGGTTGCCGTCCAGCCGCAACGTCATCGCGCCGATCGGCCCCGCCAGCAACGCGGCACGTCCGTCGCCGCGCATCGCCATCTTCACGAAACGCGCGTCACGCGCCGGCGTGACACGGCTCATGCTGCCGAAATGACAACCGCTTGAAAATCCGGCAACGAGGGTTGCAGATCACGCGACGCGCTCGTATTGCCGCCGACGCTGCCCTTCCCGCGTGCCGCGCCCTTGCATCGGCAACGGTCCGCCCCATACGCGAGAAACGACGCCTCGCGAACCGATCGCGCCTTCGTCGTCCGGCGCCGGCTCGCGTCCGACCGGCCATCGTCTGCCGGCGTCGCGATGCGTTGCGTCGCACGCGTGCGAACGCCGCCAGCGTCCGCCGAAAGCCGCTCCCACGACACAGCGCACGCCGGCCGGAATCGCACCGCGTACGCCGGGTCGTCGGCCGGCCACGGGATCGATTCGTGCGGAGTCGCCACCGCGAATGTCGCGCAACCCTTTCCACGGAGATGCCATGTTCATCCACAACACACGGCTTCAGTACACGGTGCGCGTCGGCGCGCCGAATCCCGGCCTCGCCAATCTGCTGCTCGAGCAGTTCGGCGGCCCGCAAGGCGAACTCGCCGCCGCGATGCGCTATTTCACTCAGGCGATCACCGAGGAGGATCCCGGCCGCAAGGACATGCTGCTCGACATCGCCACCGAGGAGCTGAGCCATCTCGAGGTGATCGGCTCGATGGCCGCGATGCTCAATCGCGGCGCCAAGGGCGAACTCGCCGAAGCGGTCGACGAACAGGCCGAGCTGTACCGCAAGCTGCACGGCGCGGGCAACGACAGCCACGTGACGCAGGTGCTGTACGGCGCCGGCGCGCCATTGACGAATTCGGGCGGCGTGCCGTGGTCGGCCGCGTACATCGACACGATCGGCGAACCGACCGCCGACCTGCGTTCGAACATCGCGGCCGAAGCGCGCGCGAAGATCATCTACGAACGGCTCATCAACGTGACCGACGATCCCGGCATTCGCGACGCACTCGGCTTCCTGATGACGCGCGAGGTCTCGCACCTGAAGTCGTTCGAGAAGGCGCTGTATGCGATCACCGCGAATTTCCCGCCGGGCAAGCTGCCGCCGAAGGCGCCGTACGACAGCGTGTACTTCCGGATGCAGCCGGACGCAGCGCCGCTGGTCGGCCCCTGGAACCATGGGGAGGGCCTCGAAATCCGCGACGCCCAGCCGGCCGTCGACGGCGGCACCGGTATTGCCGAAGGAATGCTCGAGCCGCAGCAGGTGGACGCGATCGACGCGATGGCGCAACGGCTCGCGTCCGATCCGGACAGCGACCCGGTGACCGGTGCGGAGCTGGGTGCGGGCCAGCCGGTCCCGCAGGGCCGCGCGCCCGGCAAGCCGGACGGCGGAGCCTGACCGGAAGCGCGAAGACGAGCGCTCGGGCGTCGGCGCGAGTGCCGCTTCGTCATGCGATGGATGATGAAATGACAATAGCCTGACACTGCAGGCGGCGAACGTTCGATGAACCGGCTGCGCGACGCACACTCGTGCACGCACTCGCCATGGAACGCTCGGCGCGCGTCACGCGCCGGCTTCGCCGGACCCGGTCTGGTCGGTCTGATCAGCCATCAGGTACTGGATGACCAGTGTCGGATCGGCGATGTCGAGAATCAGGCGGCGCATCACGCGCTTGCGCATATGGGCGTCGTCCAGCGTCCACGGCCGCGCCGCGTCGCCAAGGTAGCGGGCTAGCGCGACGCGATGGTCGCCATCCGGAGGCAGGCCGAGCCGTGCCGCGAGCAGGCCCGCGATGACGTCGTCGAGTTCGACGTGCAGCGGCCTGGAATCGATCGAGAGTTCGAGCTTCATGGTCGGTCTCGCAAACATGAAAAAACGGCGCGGCGCGCCCCCCCGCTGTCGCGCGCGCCGGGAAAAGCCGCTCCGGCCAGCGGCTGTTCGATGATCGCAGGCGAACCTGCGACACCGTCAGTAGCCGAGTTCGGGGGCGGGAGCCGGCTCGGCGCTGTCCTCTTTCGGCGCTTGCGCGACGGTCGCATCGGTCGTCAACACCAGGCTCGCGATCGACGCGGCGTTCTGCAGCGCGGTACGCGTGACCTTGGTCGGGTCGACCACGCCCGCATCCACCAGATCGCCGTACTCGCCGGTCGCCGCGTTGTAGCCGAAGTTCCCGGTGCCTTCGAGCACCTTCGAGATCACGACCGACGGTTCGTCGCCCGCATTGGCCGCGATGACGCGCAGCGGCGCCTCCAGCGCGCGCAGCACGATCCGGATGCCGGCGTCCTGGTCCGCATTCGCGCCCCGGATGTCCGACAGCGCCGCGCGCGCACGCAATAGCGCGACGCCGCCGCCCGGCACGATGCCTTCCTCGACCGCGGCGCGCGTGGCGTGCAGCGCATCGTCGACACGATCCTTCTTCTCCTTCATTTCGACCTCGGTGACCGCGCCGACCTTGATCACCGCCACGCCGCCCGCGAGTTTCGCGACACG
>NZ_JBYQCG010000120.1:0-38479 GCF_057837105.1 Burkholderia sp. APQ4-4ca
CACGATCTGCATGGCGCGATCGCGCCGCGCATCCGCTATTACCACCGCACGTATCGGCAGTTCTATTACGCGCTGTTGCGCGGCCGGCTGACGCCGCGCTCGGTGGACGACGATCGGGACGATCGCGAGCCCGAGACCGAAGCGGCCGCGCCGGCGTCCACGCAATCGGCGTGACCACCGGTGTCGAATGCGTTGCAACCACGGTGACGACGATGCTCTATCCGGAACTTTTCAGATCGCTCGAAGCTGTCCGCTGGGACATGGAGAAGGACATTCCGTGGGACAAGTTCGACGCTTCGCTGCTCACCGACGAGCAGGCGAAGACGATCAAGATGAACGCGATCACCGAATGGTCGGCGTTGCCCGCCACGGAAATGTTCCTGCGCGACAACCAGCACGACAGCGATTTTTCCGCGTTCATGAGCGTATGGTTCTTCGAGGAGCAGAAGCATTCGCTCGTGCTGATGGAATACCTGCGCCGCTTCAAGCCGGAGATGGTGCCGACCGAAGCAGAACTGCACGCGGTGCGCTTCCAGTTCGATCCGGCGCCGCCGCTCGAGACGCTGATGCTGCACTTCTGCGGCGAAATCCGCCTGAACCACTGGTACCGCTGCGCGGCCGACTGGCACACCGAGCCCGTCATCAAGCAGATCTACGACACGATTTCGCGCGATGAAGCGCGCCATGGCGGCGCGTACCTGCGCTATATGAAGAAGGCGCTGAACGACCACGGCGACGTCGCCCGTGCCGCATTCGCGAAGATCGGCGTGCTGATGGCGTCGGCGCGCCGCACCGAAAAACCGCTTCACCCGACCAACCTGCACGTGAACCAGGCGCTGTTCCCGCGCGACACCGTGCAGTCACGTCTGCCCGATCCGGAATGGCTCGAGCGCTGGCTCGACGAGCAGATCCGTTTCGACGGCGAGTGGGAGAAGAAGGTCGTCGAGCGGATTCTGCACAACCTGTCGATCCTGTTCGAGCGCACGTTCGCGACCGCGCAGGAACTGAACCGCTATCGCCGCGAAGTGATCGCGCGGACGAAGGATGCGGTGGACTGCGCGTAGCGGATCGACACCTCAGCTATCGCGCGGCGCGGGCTCCATTCCGGCCGACAGGCGAACGCCATGCAGCCGACCTGCGCTAATGGCGCTAACGGCCGGAGAATTAATCATTTCCGGACATAATCGACGCATCGGTTTCTTGAAATTGCATGATCCTTTGAACTTCTTGTGTTTAGTATATTTATGTAAACACTTGATTCGGGATTTAACCGGTATTTTTCGTGTATGTTGCTGGCCGTTTGTCTTTCGCAATCCGGGAAATAGAATTAAAAGTCAGCTAATTGAAATTGAATTGTAGGAACCTGGTGTTGCGTCTGTTTGCGCGACGAACCCGGCATGAGAGCGTCGTGTTTTTATGGTAATTCTATGTTTTTACGGGGGTTTATCGACTATCTTGGGGGCGGATTCGTTCGGATATAAATTTACAAAATCACTACATGGACAATGTTGGTGTAAGTAAGTCGATGCGATGAAAATCGATAGATAAATACAAGTGTCACGATTGAAAATAAGAATGCTGTGCCTCCATACTTCAAGATAAAATCGTTTCCGAATCCAAATAGGAGAAACGATTCAGGGAGACGAAGGGCGACTTATCGGTCGATGGGTGCAACTTTGAGGCGGCGGTATGGCTAATGTGAGATTGGCAAAGCGATTGAGAAGTCTGCCTTCGCTGGATTTCCTGCGGGGCTTCGAATGCGCGGCGCGCCATTTGAGCTTCACGCGGGCGGGGCAGGAACTGAACGTCACGCAATCTGCCGTGAGTCGGCAGGTCAAGGCGCTCGAAGAGCAGCTCCGGATCGAGCTGTTCCATCGGCACATTCGTTCGTTGACGCTGACCGACAAGGGGCGCGAGCTGTACGACGCGATCTCGTTCGCGTTGTCCGACCTGGAATCGGTGGTCGGCAAGCTGTCGTCGAGTGTCGGCCAGCGCGCCATCTCGTTGTCGACCACCGTCTCGTTCGCCGCGCTGTGGCTGATTCCACGCCTCGGTTCGTTCCGCGCCAGCTATCCGGACATCGACGTGCGCGTGTCGGCCACGAGCGAAATCGAAGATCTCAAGCGCAAACGTTTGCACCTGGCCGTGCGCTATGCAGGCCCGTATACGTCGACCGACGATACGGACGTGCTGTTTCGCGAGCGGGTCGTCGCGGTGTGCAGCCCGAGCCTGGTGGCGGCGGGCGACGCCGCGTCGATGAGGCCGGCCGACCTCGACAAGCACGTGCTGCTGCACCTCGACGATCCGCGCGGCGAGTGGCCGTGGCATGGGTGGAGCCATTTGCTGAAGGAACTCGGCGTGCCGCGGCTGCGGCCGGCCGGCGCGCTGCACTTCAGCCAGTACGATCAACTGGTCCAGGCCGCGGTCGACGGCCACGGCATCGCGATCGGCAGGCGGCCGCTGGTCGACGGGCTGTTGAAGCAGGGGCGGCTCGTCGAGCTGTTCCCGCACTGCACCGTTGCATCGGGCAGCTACATGCTCGTGCAGAACCCCGATGCGTGCAACGAATTCGATATCGCGGTGCTGACCAACTGGCTGCTCGAACAAGCGTGTCATTCGCTCGAGACGGAGCAGGATAGCGCCGGCAGCAACGTGCTGCCGATGTACCGCGTCGGCTAGCGCGGCGCGGCGAATGCGTCGCGCGCGGCGTCATGCGCGGCACCTGCAACCTGTGCGATGATGCGCCGCTTCGCGTTCGTCGCAGAACGCCGCCGACCGCGGCACCCGTTTCCGGGCCACCGCCGCGTCTTGACACCCCCGGAGACAGCATGCCCGCACACAGCATTCATGGCAGTACCCTGCACTACCTCGATCGCGGCGCCGGTTTTCCGGTGCTACTCGGGCACAGCTATCTGTGGGACGCGACGATGTGGGCGCCGCAAATCGACGCATTGTCGCGACGCTATCGCGTGATCGTGCCGGATCTGTGGGGGCATGGCGAATCGGGCGCGCTGCCGAGCGGCACGCACACGCTCGACGATCTCGCCGCGCACGCAAGCGCGTTGCTCGACGCGCTGGAGATCGAACAGTGCGCGATCGTCGGGCTCAGCGTCGGCGGCATGTGGGGCGCCCGGCTGGCGTTGCGCGAGCCGCAGCGCGTGCGCTCGCTCGTGATCATGGATGCGTCGCTCGAAGCCGAACCCGATGCGACGCGCACCCGCTACTTCGCGATGCTCGACGCGATCGAGGCCGCGGGCCGCATCGCGCCGCCGCTGCTCGACGCGATCGTGCCGCTGTTCTTCCGGCCGGACGTCAATCTCGACGACCCGTTGCCGACGGCGTTTCGCGATGCGCTCGCGAACCTGCCGGCCGACCGGCTGCGGCAATCGATCGCGCCGCTCGGCCGGCTGATCTTCGGCCGGCCCGATACGCTCGCGACACTTGCCGAACTCGATGCCGCGCGCACCCTGCTGATGTGCGGCGCGGGCGACATGGCGCGCCCGCCGTCGGAAACCGTGAAGATGGCGAGCGTGATCGGCTGCGCGCATGCGCTGGTGCCCGACGCCGGCCATATCTCGAACCTGGAAAATCCGGCGTTCGTCACGCGCACGCTGCTCGACTGGTTCGACGCGCAGCAACTCCCGTCGAACTGACGATCGCGCGAACTGCGACGCCCGCACGCTCGGCGCCGCGCAGCGGTCGGAATTGTCAGACGGGCATGCGCGCGGCTGCCGGGTTTCTATGATCCTGATTGCGTTGGGCGTTGGGCGTTGGGCGTTGGGCGTTGGGCGTTGGCGTGAGCGCCGCTGTCGGGTCGCGTGGCAGAATGTATGCGATCGACCATCCGTCTTCCGGAGTACTACCGATTCGATTGGACATTGAGCGTTTCCTGTCGACGCACGAAAATCGGAAGTACGAATGAAAGTTTGTTGCGCACCGGGTGCATGACTGAAATGCGTCTGGCGTGGTAGCCCGCAACCGTTTTCTCCTTTCGTGATCCCGGGCCGGCGGTGCGGACAGGGCAGCGCGCATATCGCATGTGCCGCATTCGACCGACGCGCAACGCCCATCGAAAGAAGTCGATCCGAATTCGATGAGCGCCCGCCGGACGAATGCCCTATGACGGATCGATGCCGACAAGTCCGATAAACCGCACAGGATCCGGCACGCGGGCGAATCATCTCGTGTAATCAATAGTAATCGCGTGTAATTCTCGGGAATTTCACGCGGTCCATGTATCGGCTCCTGGGCCTCTTCAACGACAAACGTTTGCGTGACGCTATACCGAAAGATTCGACGATGGCGCCGGTATTTCATTACCGATCCGAGGTCACATACGATCTGAATTTTCCTTAAATGCGCACCCCAATCCCCCCAGATGAACGTTTGCGCGAAATCGATGCGTGTGCGATGCACTCGCGGCACCACCGATTCGCCTAATTCCAACGACCAGCCCGGGTGAAGTCGAAAATCGGAGTATCCAGCTTTGACGCAAACGTTCCACCGGAGCGCGCGAGCAATCGGAATACTGGCCAGGGTTTGGGCTCGACGGCATGTCGGCGTGGGCAGCCACGTGCTTTATTGCAGGCCGCTTTCATCCCGACCTGAGCGACATCGACCATGCGCGCCTGAAACGGTTCTCACCCTCGCCCGCGTGGGGTCCCCGCGATACGACCCGCTCGCCCATTGCGGCGGCGCCACTCGGAAAAGGCGACGCATTCGATCGATTTCGGTTTCTCTTCATTACCGGCGATATCCCCCTGCCTGCGTTATCCCGATTTATATTTCTTGACATTGATGCACGTCAATTTCCCGCGAAATGGCGTGACAGTATCTTCACCGAAATTGACGAATTTCAATAAATAGTTCCATATCATTGGCTTGATTGAATCCGACAACAACACGGCGAAAACAGACATTGACAAATCGGCGAACGAGAACCGCCCCTTATGATGCGGCGCAGAAAACAACAAATGTAAGAAATTGTTAAAGGGCCGCAAGATGCAAACAGTGCCGAATCATTCATCGACGGGGTCAAGCGTGAATCGGGGTAGAGGCGCCGGCAACGGACATCAGCGAGCAAGCGTAATCGTACTGTTGCTCGAGGGTTTTTCCATTATGCAGATGGGCAAGCTGGCCGCCGTTTTCGAACTGGCGAATCAGCTCGGGCGGGTCGATGGTGCATTCGTCGACCGTTACGAATTGCGCCTGTATTCCGTGCATGGCGGCCCGGTTCGTTCGTCGTCGGGCGTGGGCATCTGGACGGAAGCAGCGCGCACACTCGAAGCGAGCAGGGTGCACGCGATGTTCGTGTTGAGCGGTCAAGGCGGGACCGACGAGCTCGACGAACAGTTTATTGCGTGGGTCCGGCATGTCCATCAGCGGGCGCGGGTCGTGCGCGGCAGCCATGGCGGCCGGAGATTGCTGACGCAGATGCGCCTGGCGCAGAAGGAGATAGAGAAGGCCGCGCCGGGAACGGACGGCGGCGCGTCGTCTGTCGGCCGCGATGACGATGAAGCCGCCGGCGACGAAGACGACGGGCCTTTCTCCGATGCGTTGTCGATCGTCCGGGTGGACATGGGTTACGAAATCGCCCAGGAAATCGTGATGTGCATGGTGTCCGGCGCGAACCGCAAACTGACCGACGTGCTGTTCGGCGCACGCGTCGCCCGTGCGAGCACGCTGATCCGGATGGCCGCGCATCATCTGCGGGTCAATAGCGAGAACCGCATTTCGATCGCCGATGCCGCGCAGGCCGCCGCGATGAGCGAGCGCAATTTCCTGCGGCGCTTCAAGAACGAAATCGGTGTCACGCCGACCGAGTTCGTGCTGAGGATACGCCTCGAAAAGGCCTGCCGCATGCTGATCGAGACGGATCTTCCGGCGGACAAGGTCGCGCGGCGTACCGGCCTCGGCAGCGGCGATCGGATGGCGAAACTGTTTCGCCAGCACTTGCAGACGTCGCCGACCGAATTTCGGGCAGCGGCACGAAAAGACAGTGACGCCTCGGCGGACACGCTGTACGCGTCGGATTTGGGCGGCTGGATGAGCGGCGCGTCGTCCTAGAGCGGGCGATCGCAATTCGCCATTTTCCACCAATCGACGTAATCTTTTTGCCCGAATTCAAATCCATACGTGGATATCGATGTTTGGTCGGAGTGACTTTTTTATTAATTCGGATTGCAAATAAGAAGTGTAGTCGATTCTGATCGGGTAAAGGCGGATTCAGCCACAATCGTGGCATGGTCGGACATGAATCAACCCACGCGTATTTCCGCTGATTAAGTTATCGCCTGGCCTTTCGAGGAGGCGGCACCCCGGCACTCCTCGGAATTTTGCCTGCCGGATCGTCGTGAGCGAACCGTGCAGGCCTTTTTATTCGTTGAGCGAGCATCGAGTGCTGTAGTCCGGCCAATGCTCGCTCGTAGGCTGAGACGCGCCAGGCGATGCATGCGCGTGTTCCGTGCGCGGGCAATGACGGCCGCGCTGAATTGCAAATCGAGATGAAAGTCGTGTCGTACATCTGATCCGAATCCGTGCATGAACGGGTGCGAACGCACGTTATTCGTGCATCGCTCGATTCGGAAAATAGCTTGAATAATTCGCTCACGGAATCGGCTTGATTTGTTCCGCCATCAACAAGGCGGATTCGGACGCAATCGATAAAGTCGCGAGTCGCGGCGAATATGATGCACTGCGGAAACGTTGAAGCAGAGGCGCCGCAACCAGCGTGCCGCATGACGTGATGCCGCACTGCGTCGTGAATGGATATTGGATGATGACTTAGGAGTTCATATCAATGAATTCATTGATCAATCGAGCGACCGATATCGGAATGATCGTGCTGGGCGCGTTCATCCCCGCGTTGATCGGTGCGACCGGCGGTGCGCGCGGCACCCTGTTCGACGGTGCTCTCGTCGCGTTTGCCGCCGCGCTGGCGTTGTCGGTATTTCCCGCCTGCGGCATCTACGAGAGGGCGCGAACGCGATCGGCGCTGCACCTGCTCGGGCGCACGGTGCTTGCATGGATCGTCGTGCAGGGCATGAGCACCGCGCTGCTTTACGTGCTGCATCGTGCGCATGTGCTGTCGAGCGAGTGGTTCGTGTGCTGGACGCTCGCCAGCGGGGTCGGCCTGATCGCATTCCGCGCGCTGACGCTCGCGATCTTTGGCGTGATCGAGCGTGCGGGCGGTCAGGTGCGCGCGGCGGCGATCGCACACGCGGACCTGCGCGGCCAGCTGGAGATCGGCCACCGGACGGTCGGGCGCCTCAAGCGAATGGTCAAGCGGGGCTTCGACCTGGTGGGCGCGTCGTTGCTGCTCGTCGTGCTCGCGCCGGCATTGCTGGGCATTGCGTGGGCCGTGAGGCGCGACGGCGGTCCCGCGATCTTCGGGCACGAGCGTGTGGGCCGAAACGGCCGGCGGTTCAAGTGCCTGAAATTCCGCTCGATGGTGACGAACGCCGATGCGGTGCTCAAGGCGCTGCTGGAGCGCGACGCCGACGCCCGGGCGGAATGGGCGCGCGAATTCAAGCTGAAGAACGATGTCCGCATCACGCCGATAGGCCGCCTGCTGCGCAAGACGAGCCTCGACGAACTGCCGCAGTTGCTGAACGTGCTGAAGGGCGACATGAGCCTGGTCGGGCCGCGCCCCATCGTCGAGGCCGAACTCGAACGCTACGGCGCCGACGTGCGCTATTACCTGATGGCCAAGCCCGGCATGACCGGCCTCTGGCAGGTCAGCGGCCGCAACGACACCGACTATTCGACGCGCGTGTCGCTCGACGTGTCCTACGTTCGCGATTGGTCGCTGCGCCGCGACATCGGCATTCTGTTCAGGACGATCAACGTGGTGGTGCGCGGCTCGGGGGCTTACTAGCCGTTTCCATCCGCACGCGGAGAAGGCGATTCGATCGCGCGTGGCGGGAGCCGGCGCAACGGTACGGTGTGGCAGCAGGCATGTCCGGTCTCGACAGGGGTGCTGTACTCGCGTTCGACATGACGCGAGGCGACCGGAGCAATTTCAGACTAAAAAAGAGCGAGGTTGTAATGCAGAGGTTGCGTCAAATGGAGCCGGCGCGCGCGCCGCGCCGACGATCGCGTGTCGGCCCACTCGTGATGATCCTGCCGCTGTGTGCGTTGCTGGGCGCGTGCGGTATCGCGCCGGGCATGCGTATGCAGCAGCCGGCGTCGATTCCGCTGCAAAGCGGCATGACGCCCGGCGAGAGCGCCACGCTGCCGGTTCCGGTGACGAATATCGACCTGTCGTTGATCCGGCGCATGCGCGATACCGAACGCGGTGTACCCGGCGAGCTTCGCGATATCGTCTCGTCGCCGGACGCATACACCATTGGCCGCGGCGACGTGTTGCAGATCACCGTATGGGATCACCCCGAACTGGCGGCGGCGCTCGGCGCGCCCGCACAGTCCGCGCCGCGCGCCGCGGATGCGCCGCCGGGGTTCGTCGTCGATCAGGACGGCACGCTGCAATTCCCGTACGCGGGCCGGCTGCCGGTCGCCGGGTTGACTGCCGAGCAGGTGCAGACGCAGCTTGCGCGCCGTCTCGACAAAACGTTCAGGAATCCGCAGGTCACGGTGCGGATCGCCTCGTTCCGCGCGAAGCAGGTTTATATCGAGGGCGAGGTGCATACGCCGGGCTCGCAGCCGGTGAACGACATCCCGATGACGCTGTATGACGCGATAGGGCGGGCAGGCGGCTTCTCGGCGGCGGCCGACCAGAGTCGCATCGTGCTGGTGCGCGACGGCGTCGAGCGCCGGATCGATCTGACCGGGATGGCCGAACAAGGACGCAATCCGTCGAAGATCGTGCTGCGCAACGGCGACCTCGTGCGCGTGCCGGCGCGCGACGAGAGCGGCGTATTCGTGATGGGCGAGGTCAACAAGCCCGTGACGGCGTTGCCGATGCGCAACGGCCGGCTGACGTTGAGCGAGGCGATCGCGCAGGCCGGCAGCCTGAACGCGAACACGGCCGACGCCGCGCAGCTCTACGTGGTGCGCGGGATGCAGGACGAGCAACCGCAGGTCTATCACCTCGATGCCCGCTCGCCGGTCGCGATGGTGCTCGCCAATCAATTCCAGTTGAAGCCGAAGGATGTCGTCTATGTCGACGGCAACGGGCTCGTCCGCTTCAGCCGCGTGCTCAGCCTGTTGCTGCCGGCCATCAATGCCGGCCTGACCGCGGCGATCGCGACCAAATGATGGAGTCCATCCTGATCGTCTGCGAGGGCAACATCTGCCGCAGCCCGATGGCCGAAGCGATGCTGCGTCAGTCGATGCCGGGGCGCCGCGTCGCGTCGGCCGGCCTGAACGCGCTGGTCGGCATGCCGGCCGCACCGTACGCGCTGGACGTCATGCGCCTGCGCGGGTTCGACGTGTCGCCGCATCGTGCCCGGCAGGTCGACCGCGCGTTGTGTACCGACGCCGACCTGATCCTCGTGATGGACCGTCGACAGCGCACGTCGCTCGAGAACCGGTTCCCGTTCGCGCGGGGACGCGTGTTCCGCCTCGGCGAATACACGGACTTCGACGTGCACGACCCTTACCGCCAGCCCAGGTTCGTGTTCGAACGCTGCGCGCGACTGATCGAACTCGGCGTGTCCGAGTGGTCGAAGCGCCTTCGTATCGTCTGAAGCCGCCGTCGGCCGACGCTCCACTGGAACTTCTACGCCTCATATCGTGCCATGACCCAACCCTCCGCCCCGCCGCCGCAAGCCGCCGAAGACGGCAGCGAGACCGATTTCGTCGCGGTGCTCGACATTCTGCTGGAAAGCCGCTGGCTGATCGCGACCATCACGTGCGTGCTGCTCGCGGCCGGCCTCGCGTACGCGATTCTCGGCAAGCCCGTGTTCGAAGCCAACATCATGGTCCAGGTCGAGGACAGTCCCGACACGTCGGCTGCCAAGTCGTTGCTCGGCGACGTGTCGGCGCTGTTCGACGTCAAGTCGTCGGCCGCCGCCGAGCAGCAGATTCTCGCGTCGCGCCTCGTCGTCGAACGTGCGGTCGACAAGCTCAACCTGTTCATCGACGCGGAGCCGAAGCGCTTTCCGCTGATCGGCGACTGGATCGCGCGCCATCGCGACGGCTTGTCCGAACCCGGCCTCGCCGGCCTGGGCGGCTACGCGTGGGGCCGCGAACGCATCGACGTGCGGCGTTTCGACGTGCCGCGCAAGAACGAAGGCGACGCGTTTACGCTGACGAGCCTCGGGGGCAAGCGCTATCGGCTCGACGGCGGCGATCTCGATGCGCCGGTCGAGGGCACCGTCGGCGCGCTCGAACGCTTCGACTCGCCGCGCGGCCCGATCGTGCTGCAGGTCGCATCGATCGCCGCGAAGCCGGGCGCCGCGTTCGTGCTGGTTCGCCACTCGCGGCTGAAGACGATCGAGGACATCCGCGACCGCCTCAACGTGCAGGAACGCGTGAAGCAATCGGACGTCGTCGTTGCCAGTCTTCAGGATACCGATCCGAAATGGGTCAGCGACACGATGAACGAAATCGGCCGCCAGTACGTGCGGCAGAACATCGAGCGGAAATCGGCGGAGGCCGCGCAGTCGCTTGAATTTCTCACCGCGCAATTGCCGCAGCTCAAGCAGCAACTGGCCGATTCCGAAGCGCGCTTGACCAAGCTGCGCGACGAGCATGGCACGGTCGACCTCACCGAGGAGGCGAAGCTCGCGCTGGCCCAGACCGCGGATGCGAAGACGCGCCTGCTCGAGTTGCAGCAGAAGCGGCAGGAGCTGATGTCGCGTTTCACCGAACGGCACCCGAGCGTGGCCGTGATCGACGAGCAGATCGCCGCGCTGAACGGCTATCGGAACGCCGCCGAGCTGCAGATCAGGCGCCTGCCGGATCTGCAGCAGGAAGCCGTGCGGCTGATGCTCGACGTGAAGGTCAACACCGACCTCTACACGGCATTGCTGAACAACATGCAGCAGCTGCAGCTCGTGCAGGCCGGCAAGGTCGGCAACGTGCGCCTCGTGGACACGGCCGCGGTGCCGGAAGTGGCGGTGCGGCCGAAGAAGGTGCTCGTCGCGCTGGCGTCGCTGCTGCTCGGGCTGCTCGCCGGCTGCGGCGCCGCGATCGTCCGCTCGATGCTGTTCCATGGCATCTCGGATCACAACGAGATCGAGCGCCGCCTCGGCCTCGCGGTGTACGCGACGGTCCCGATCAGCGACCGTCAGCGCGACCTGGCCGAAGAGGCCGCGCGCAAGAGCGGCCACAAGTCGGTCCTGTCGATCGCTTTCCCGAACGAGCCGGCCGTCGAGTGCCTGCGGAGCCTGCGCACCGCCCTGCAGTTCGCGATGCTCGAGGCGAAGAACAACGTCGTGCTGATTGCCGGCCCCGCGCCGGGCGCCGGCAAGACCTTCATCTCGTCGAACCTCGCGGTCGTGATGGCCAGCGCCGGGAAGCGCGTGCTGCTGATCGACGGCGACATTCGCAAGGGCCGAATGCACCACTATCTCGGCTTTCCGCGCGGCCGCGGCTTCACCGAGCTGATTGCCGGCAGCGCACGCGTGGAGGACGTGCTTCATCGCGAGGTGGTCGAGGGGCTCGACTTCATCTCGGCCGGCACGATGCCGAAAAATCCCGCGGAACTGCTGTTGAACCGCAATCTCTCGACGCTGCTCGACGGTCTGTCGCCGTGTTACGACATCGTCGTGATCGACTCGGCACCCGTGCTCGCCGTGCCCGATACCGGCATTCTCGGCGCATTCGCCGGTACCGTGCTGCTCGTCACGATGGCGGGCAAGACGAAGCTCGGCGAGATCGACGAATCCGCGAAACGCTTCGCGCAAAACGGCGTTCGCCTGAACGGCGTCATCTTCAACGGTGTCAATCCGCGGCTCGGACAGTACGGATACGGGTCGAAGTACGGCGGTTATCGCTATGTCGCATACGAGTACGGGGCGCAGGATGCGTGATACGTCCAGCGCAGCCGGCGGCCCGGCATGCGAATACGGTCGCGCGCGGCGTACGGAGGCGCGATGATCAATCCGCGGGATTCGATCGTTTCGCTGGCCGGCGTCGTGATGGGGCAGATCGCGCTGTTCGTCTGCATCTTCGTGATCGGACGTCGGTTCGGGCCGGCGTCGCTCGGGCACTTCAACTATCTGCTCGCGCTGGCGTCGTTCGTCGGCACGCTGCTCGCATTGCGCTACGAACTCGCGTGCGTCGACGATTCGCCGCGCGAATCGTTCAACGCATGGGTGAACGTGACGGTGCTGAGCCTGATGGTCGCCGCCGCGGGCGGGGTGCTAATCGCGATCGCCCGCCGCGCGGACCTCTATCCCGTCGCCGTCTATGCGCTGGCATCGTTCGTCCAGCTGGCTGCCGGCGCCTACCTGAACAGCCTCAGACGCTACGGATGGATTGCGCTGTCGCGCATGGTCGTCAACGGTGGGTTCCTGATCGGTCTCGTGCTGTCGCTCGCCTGCCTGGCGTGCGGCAAGGTCGACATATTCGCGCTGTACGCGTGGGTGAGCGCCGCAGTGTCGATCGTGATGGCCGCCGCGATCGTGCTGAGCGGCTATCGCGCAGGGTATTCGTTCCGGTTGTCGCCGGGTTTCTTCGTCAGGAATCGCCGGTTCGCGCTGTACATCCTGCCGTCGACGCTGTGCGCGTCGGTGCTGACCTATGCGCTGGCGATCGCAATCCCACACTGGTTCGACGCGCAGAGTGCCGGCTACTTCGCCGCGGCTTACCGGCTCGGGTTCTTTCCGGTTTCGCTGATCGCGCAGAGCGTCGGCGGCGTGTTTCGGCGCGACGCGATCGGCGCGATGGCGCGACCGGATGCCGGCTCGGCGGTGCATCGGGTGTACCGCACCTACGCGCGCGCGCTCGCGGCTCTCGCCGTCGTGTACATGGCCGGCGGGTTGCTGCTGTTCGCGCCGCTCGTCGACCTGTTCTTCGGCGCAAGCTGGCGCGGGTCGGTCGGCTTCTATTACAGCCTGATGCCGCTGTTCGCACTGCAGCTGATCTACGTGCCGCTGTCGCAGATCTTCCTGGCCACGCGCGCGCAGCGCGTCGATTTCCTGTTTCAGCTGACCTGCGGGATGGGTCTCGTCGGCGCGCTGGGCATCGCGCGGCTGACGAACCTGTCGGCCCCGACGAGCGTACTGATTTTTTCATTGACCGGCGCGGCGCTGATGGCGGCGGGCATCGCGCTGACGTACCGGGTCCTCGACGCGAACTTGTCCCGATCGGGGGCGCTGGCGTGAGAACGCCGATACGACGAACGAGTACACCATGATCCTGATAGTCATCGACTCCCTTGAGCGCTATTACTTCGTCACCCGTCTGGTGAAAGCGGTTCGGTACGAATACGAGTTCGCATTCCTGACGAGCGAGCCGGTCGCGCATCTTGGCCTGCTGCTGGGCGGTTTCCGATCGGTGTACCTGAACCGGTGGATGCCGATCGACGTGCCCGACGGCCAGCCCGCCGACCGCACGCCGTACCAACTGTCGATCGAAGTGATGAACGGGCAGATGACCGAGGCGCGTGCGAAACGCGAGTCGGCAGCGATTTTCCATATCGCATCGGAGGTCCTGCGCGGCTTGCGGATCGAGCAGTGCGTGATGTGGAACGGGCAGCAGCTCGTGTGCCGTGCGGTGCGGCAGGCGTGCACGGTGCAGGGCGTGGCGACCCGCTTCATCGAGATCTCGAATCTGCCGGGCAAGCTGTTCGTCGATTCGCTGGGCGTCAATGCATTGTCGACGATCAGCCGCAACCCGGAGGTCATCGATCGCCTGCCGCTGCCCGACGAGGACACGCATGCGCGCTGGCTGTCGGCCTATGAGCGCGACAAACGGAAGCCGCTGCCGCAGGCGCGGACGTCGTTCGGACGCAAGGCCACGTCCGCGACGAATTATTTGCTGAAGGCAGTCAGCCGCGGCGTCGGCCGCCGGCGTCTGGCAAGCGTGCGCGCGCGCAACGGAATGCCGGCGCCGCGACAGGCCATCCATCTGTCGGCCGACATGCTGTCGACCTGCCGCTATGTATTCCTGCCGCTTCAGGTGTCCGGCGATACGCAGATCAAGCTGCACTCGGACGTCGGCAATCTCGACGCGATTCGCCATGCGTTCGCGTTCGCGGCGAACGAGAGTGCCGACCTGTTCGTGAAACTTCATCCGGCGGAAACCGACGCGGCCGAGATCGACGCGGTCGTGCGCCTGCAGCGGACGTATCGCTTCGAGATCGTCACGTCGCCGACCACGGAGCTGTTGCGGCATGCGCATGCGGTCGTCACGATCAATTCGACGGTCGGGCTGGAGGCGATGCTGTACGGCAAGCGCGTGGTGTCGCTCGGGCGGTGTTTCTACAAGGAATTCGACCATGAGCGCCTGCTGAAGTACATCCATTCGTTTCTGGTCGACGGCATCGACTACTTCGGCACCGCGCATATTCCGGCCGATGCGGCGCGGCGCGTTTTCGCGGGACAGCGCTGACATGCCCGTCACGTTACGACAGACCGCCGAGGCGATCGCCGAAGACTGCCGCCGCAATGCGTTCGTGAAGACGCGCGGCGTGGTGATCTTCTATCGAATCGTGCACTACCTCGCGTGCCGGAGCCGGTTCACGCTGGTGGCCGGCGCGCCGCTGATCCTGCTGTACATCGTGCTGTGCGACTGGGTAATGGGCATCGAGATTCCGCCGAAGACGAAGATCGGCAAGGGACTCGCGCTCTATCACGGCACCGGCCTCGTGATCAACGGATACGCGACGATCGGCGCGTACTGCACGCTGCGGCACGGCGTGACCGTCGGCAACACGATCCGGAAGGACGGCACGCTCGGCGGCGTGCCGACGATCGGCGATCGCGTCGAGTTCGGCGCGCACAGCGTCGTGCTCGGCGAGGTTCGCATCGGCGACCGCGCGCGGATCGGCGCCGGGGCGGTCGTGCTGACCGACGTGCCCGAAGGCGGCGTCGCGGTGGGCGTGCCGGCGCGCATTCTCGAGAACGGAAAGGAGTCGAAATGAAAGTGTTCATTCTGCATCCCGGCAAGGCGAACTATCCCGAGATCGCCGCCTACGGCCGTCGGCTGAGAACGCACGGATTCGAGGTGTTCGACGGCGATCTCGACGCGTATGCGCGCTTCCCGGACCGGGACGTATGCGTCCTGTGGTGCATCATGGGTTTCTACCGGGCATTGCCGCCCGCGCGGTTCGTCATTCACGACTATCGGTCGCTGTCGGTGGGCCGGCTCGCGGCCGTCAAGGATCGCGTGAAGCGTGTGCTGAACGTGCGGCCCGATTTGCGCATCTTCCAGAACGAGCGGATGCGCGATGCGATGGCGTTTCGCGACGGCGTGCGCGCGTTGCTGCTGCCGATGGGCGTGCCGGACTGGATCTTCGATCCGGTCGAGGCCGGAGCCGGTGCCGATGTCGCGGCCGGCGGCAACGCCGGCGCCGGCGCCGCGCCGACGCCGTCCGGGCGGTTCTGCTATATCGGCGAGATGAGCCGCGAACGCGGCTTTCACAAGGTGCTCGCCGCCTACCGCGACGCGTGGCGCGACGAAGCGGACACGCTCGTGCTGGTCGGCCATCCGGAGCCTGAAATCCGCGCGGCTTTCGCCGACACGCCGGGCATTCGCTTCGTCGGCCGCGTGCCGCAACGCGACGCGCTGCGAATCGTCCGCGACAGCGAATACGCAGTGTGCTTCTTTCCGTATCACCGGCCGCATTGCTTCCAGACGCCGACGAAGCTGCTCGAATACGCATCGCTCGGGAAGAAGATCGTCTGCAACGACGCGCCGTCGAACGTACGCACCGCGAAAGAACTCGGCATCCCATGTCACGTCACCGGCGCGGCGATCTTCGACGAACTGTTCCCCCTGTCGCGGATTCGTGCGCGTCGTCCCGATCCGGCCGCGATGAAGTCGCTCGAATGGGGACGCGTGATCGAAGGGTCCGGCGTGCTCGCGTATATCGATGCGGTCGCGGGGCGCGGGCCGCGTGTTTGACGGCGTCGTTCGGCGCCGATGCGCGGCGGCTCATTTTTGATGGAACGGACCCGATGAAAATCGTCCACATAGTCGAATCCAGCGCGACGGGCACGTTGTCGATGGTGTGCCTGATTGCAAATCGCTTCGCTCGCGAAGGGCACGACGTGCACGTCGTCTATTCGGTACGGCCCGATACGCCGCCCGGCCTGGCCGCGATGTTCGACGCGAGGGTGTCGTTGCGTCACGTCCAGATGAAAGGCGCGGGCCCGTGGCGGACCGTGATGCGCCTGCGCGCGACGCTCAACGCGATCGGCCCGGACGTCGTGCACATGCATTCGTCGTTTGCCGGCTTTTTGGGGCGGCTGTCGACGCTGTTTGCGTTGCCGAAGGCGGCGTTCTTCTACAGCCCGCACTGCATCTCGTTCATGCGCCGCGACATCTCGCGCGTGAAGCGGCTGGCGTTCGTCGGCCTGGAGAGAATTGCGTGCGTGCGCAAGTGCCTTTACGTCGCGTGCTCGGAAAGTGAAAGCCGAGCGATTCGCACCTGGCTGCGTCAGCCGGTGGTGGTGGTCGAGAACGCGGTGGTCGAGGCCGCGTCGACCGCGCATTCGGGCGACGCCGCGCGGCCCCCGGACGGTCCCGTCTATGTGGTGACGGTCGGCGGTATCCGCGCGCAAAAGAATCCGGGCCTGTTCGCGCAGATCGCGTACGGCATGCGCGCGCGCGGGACGCGCTTCGTCTGGATCGGCGACGGCGACGATGGTTCGAAGGCGGAGCTGGAAAAGGCCGGCGTCGAAGTGACCGGATGGCTGTCGCGCGACGAGGTCGAGCGTCGGCTCGGATGCGCGGACGTGTACCTGTCGACCTCGTCGTGGGAAGGGATGCCGGTGTCGGTGATCGAGGCGATGCTGGCCGGCCGGCCCGTCGTCGTGTCCGACTGTGCGGGCAACGTCGATGTCGTGCGTCATTTGCAGACCGGCGTGATCTATGCGACGGCCGCCGACGCGGCCGCGTGGCTGCAGCGCCTTGCCGGCGACGCTGCACTGCGGTCGGAACTGGGCCGCCGGGCGAACCGCGAGGCGCGGCGGCGTTTCGGCGAGGAGCGCCTGTTCGGCGAGCTTGCGCCGCTCTATGCGGCGAGCGCGGAGCGCTGACGTCGGCAAGCAACGACGAGAACACCATCGTCCTCATTTCGTGGAGAACCTTATGAATGTAACCATCACGCCGGACGTCACGGTCGGCAACGACCTGCCGTTCGTCCTCTTCGGCGGCCTCAACGTGCTCGAAAGCCTCGAGCTCACGCTCGACGTGTGCGGCACGTTCGTCGAGGTCACGCGCCGTCTCGGCATTCCGCTGGTGTTCAAGGCGTCGTTCGACAAGGCCAACCGTTCGTCGATCCACTCGTATCGCGGCGTGGGCTTCGACGCGGGGCTGCGGATCCTGGACGAAGTCAGGCACCGGTTCGGCGTGCCCGTGATCACGGACGTGCATGAGGTGTGGCAGGCCGGCCCGGTCTCGCAGATCGTCGACGTCCTGCAGATACCGGCATTCCTCGCGCGTCAGACCGATCTCGTGGTCGCGATCGCCGAGACCGGCAACGTGGTCAATATCAAGAAGCCGCAGTTCATGAGCCCGACGCAGATCGAGCACGTCGTATCGAAATGCCGCGAGGCCGGCAACGACCGCGTGATCCTGTGCGAGCGCGGTTCGTCGTTCGGCTACGACAATCTCGTCGTCGACATGCTCGGTTTTCGCCAGATGCGCGATGCGACGGGCGACTGCCCGGTGATCTTCGACGTCACGCACAGCCTGCAGATGCGCGATCCTCACGGCGCCGCGTCGGGCGGGCGGCGGCGGCAGGTGCTCGATCTCGCGCGCGCCGGGATGGCGGTGGGGCTGGCCGGGCTGTTCCTCGAAGCACATCCCGACCCCGACCACGCGCGTTGCGACGGCCCGAGTGCGCTGCCGCTCGCGTTGCTCGATGCATTCCTGCAGCAGGCGAAGGCGGTGGACGATCTGGTCAAGCGGCTTGCGCCGCTCGATATCCGATGAGCGGCGCGATGTATCGCGGCGCCGTGCGCCTGGTGCTGTTCGACGTCGACGGCGTGCTGACGGACGGCCTGCTGCACGTGACGGCCGACGGCGAGTTCATGAAGAGCTTTCACGCGCACGACGGTGTCGCGGTCGCACTGCTGCGCGCGCACGGAATCCGCGTCGGCATTCTGTCGGGCAAGCATAGCGGCGCGCTGGCCTGGCGGGCCGGGCAACTCGGCGTCGACGTGCTGGTGACCGGCTGCGACGACAAGGCCGCCGGCTATGCGGACATCAAGGCACGGCAACGAGTGGGCGACCACGAAATCGCGTACGTCGGCGACGACGTGAACGATCTCGCGGTCATCGAACGCGTCGGCGTGTCGTATGCGCCGGCCGATGCGCATCCGCTCGTCCGCGCACGCGTCGATCATGTCGCCCGCACGGCGGGCGGCCGCGGCGTGGCGCGCGAGGTGACCGAGCATCTGCTGACCGGGGCCGGGCTGTCGCTCGACGATGCGTACCGGCCGTTGTTCGAAGCATGGAGCAGCCATGACGTCATTCAATAACGGGCGGCCGGTGCACGTCGTGATCCCGGCCCGATACGGCTCGACGCGCCTGCCGGGAAAACCGCTCGTCGATCTGGACGGCGAACCGATGATCGTCCGCGTGCACGCGCGCGTGCGCGGTGCGCTGCCCGATACCGACATCGTCGTGGCGATCGACGATTCGCGTATCGCCGAGGTGCTCGCCGCGCGCGGCATCCGTTTCGCGATGACTGATGCCGGTCACGCGTCCGGCACCGATCGCGCCGCGGAAGTCGCGCGGGCGTTCGGCTGGCGCGACACCGATGCCGTGCTCAACGTACAGGGCGACGAACCGCTCGTGCCCACGGCGCTGCTCAGGGCATTCGCCGGCTTCTGCAGCGTGGCGCCGGACCTCGGTGTCGCGACGGTGGCCTGCCCGGTCGGCGACGCCGCGCTGCTCGACGAGCCGGGCATCGTCAAGCTCGTCGTCGACGGCCGGGGGCGTGCGCTGTATTTCTCGCGCGCGGCGATTCCGTTCTGCCGTGACGGCCGGCCCGCGCAAACGAGCGGACCGAGCGGCGGCGGTTTTCTGCGGCACATCGGCCTCTACGGCTACGCGAATACGGCGTTGCAGTCGCTGGCGGCCGCGGCGCCGTGCGAACTCGAGCAACTGGAGCGGCTCGAGCAGTTGCGGGCGCTCTGGCTCGGCATGCCGATCGACGTGATGCGATGGCCCGATGCGCCGCCGGCCGGCATCGACACACCCGACGACGTCGCGCGCGTCGTCTCCCTTCTCAAACGGCAAACCCATGATGCGACAGAACCATATTGAATCCGCCCGGCAGGTCTTCGAGATCGAATCGCGGGCATTGGCCGGCGTGGCCGCGCGGCTCGACGCGAATTTCGACGGCGCGATCGAGATCATTCTCGGCTCGCGCGGGCGCGTCGTCGTGTGCGGGATGGGCAAGTCCGGTATCGTCGGCAGAAAGATCGCCGCGACGCTGTCGAGCACCGGCACGCCCGGCTTCTTCATGCATCCGGGCGAGGCTTATCACGGCGATCTGGGGATGGTGACGCCGGACGACACGTTTCTCGCGATTTCGAATTCCGGGGAAACGGACGAGGTGATCAAGCTGATCCCGTTCTTGCGCAGCAACGGCAACGACCTGATCGCACTGACCGGCAATCCTGCGTCGACCCTCGCGTGTGCCGCGCGGGTTCACCTCGATATCGGCGTCGAACGCGAGGCGTGCCCGCTGCAGCTCGCGCCGACCGCATCGACGACGGCGACGCTCGCGATGGGCGATGCGCTGGCGGTCACGCTGATGCGGGCGCGCGGCTTCCAGCCCGAGCACTTCGCACGCTTCCACCCGGGCGGCTCGCTTGGACGCCGGCTCCTGTCCACGGTCGACGACGAAATGGCGTGCGGGGACCTGCCGCTCGTGACGGAAGACATGTCGACGCTCGACGTGCTGGACGCGATGACGCGCGGGCGTCTCGGGCTCGCGATCGTGAAGCGGAACGCGGGTTGGGGCATCGTGACCGACGGCGACATCCGCCGCGCGATCGAGCGGTATGGCGACGGCGTATTGCGGCGCACGGCGGCCGACATGATGTCGATCGAGCCTTGCACGGTGCGCCCCGGTACGCGGGTCGAGGATGCGTTGCTGCTGATGCAGCAGCAGCGCATCGGCGCGTTGCTGGTGGTCGACGGCAGCAACGTCGTCGGAGTGTTCAAGAAATAGACGGGCGGCCGGTATCGGCTCGGGCTACTGCAGGCTTTGCGTCAGCGCACTGGATGCGGCGTTGTCGCGGAACCGGCGTACGCGCAGGAACGTGATGAAATTCGAGTCGTGCTGGCTGGCCGCGCCGCCCTCCGGGTCGTCGAACGCGACGCGGAGCACGGCAACGAGGTCGGTGCCGTCGAATTGCCAGTCGACGTACTGGAAGCCGTGCCGCTTCGTGTCTGCGTGTTGCAGCAGGATGCGCCGCGCGGTCCACCGCCGAAGATCGGGCGACGACAGCAGCACCAGCGTGTTGCGCACGCGCTCGAGGTTCATCGGCCCGACGCTCTTCGGAACCGCGTTCGTGATCGTCCAGTATTGCCCCGACTGGGGATCGAAGCGGATCGTGAACTTCTTGCCCGCACCGGGCAGGTCGACGAAATCGCGCGTCGGGTCGAACGACAGCGTTCGGCCGTCGTCGCTCGTCGTCACCAGAGCGGCCTTCTCCGGACCGTTCGTCGTATTCACGCGCAGCACGACGACGGGTGCGGCGCCTGGCCTGCCGACGACATTGCCTTCTTCCCAAGACTGGAATTTGCCGTCGAGCCAGCGTTTGTCCGACGGCAGATGCGCGGACATGCACCAGTTACGCGCGTCGAGCAGATCGCGATCGGCGGGGGCGGACAACACCATCGCGCGCAGGTCGCCGCCGTCGACGCTTTCATACGCGCGCCACACGCGCCCGCGATCGACGAGCACCGGCACCGGCCCGGTGATGAAGTGCCCGGGATACGGCAACAGACCGGTGGACGCATCGACCGGCGTGGTCCACGACGCGCCGCCGTCGTCGGAGCGGCGAATCGACGGCGTGCCCATCGAGCGGTCGGTGCCCATCAGGTATAGCGCGCCGTTCAGCACGAACAGCGACGACCAGTACTGATTCGGCACGTCGGCGAGCCTCGACCACGTCGCGCCCTTGTCGTGCGACGTGAAGACGGACACGCGGTTCTGTGCCGAGGCGGCGCCGAACGTGTCGAAGCTCGCGACGTAGTCGCCGTTCGGCAGCAGGGCGAGCGACGGGGAGCCGAGATACACGCGCGTCGCGGCCGGACTGTGCGCGATGACTTCGCCGGGCGGTGCGGGCACGGAGTCGGCGTTCGCTGCCGTCATCGCGCAGGTCATGCACAGCGCCGCGATAAGCGATCGTTTCAATGTGCGAAACATCGACGCATGTCGGAGTGATGTCATGTCGGATGCGCGACGGGCTCGTCGCCGGACAGGGTGGGAAGCGGGCGGGCGACCGCGCGCCGTTGCGGCGCATCCTGGTCGGCCAGCACGACGAACAGCAGAATGGTGAGCCAGAGCATGCCATAGAGCACGTGATATTTGAACAGCAGGATCGGCAGCAGATAGAGCAGATACTTGCGTCGGCCCTTGCGGCGAAACAGCATGACCAGCGTACCGAAGAACACGACGAAACCGGCGACGCCCGCTGCGAACACGAGGTAGATGTAGAACGAGCTGTCCCGCACCTGATAGCCGCGCAGGTGCGTTTTGCCGACGTTGTTGCGCTCGTCCCAGAAGAGGCCGCCGCCGAACACGCCCGCCACGACGTCGCGCTCCGTCAGCTCGGTCAGCACGAGCGTACGGCTGCCGACCGCGTCGTAGTCGACAGACTGGTTCACCCGCTGGTCGTATACGCTGTAAAGCCAGGGCACGCAGGCGAGCGCGACGACGACGACGGCGATCCGGGTCTGCAGCCGGCCGCGCCCGATGAGCACGTGCAGCCCGCACAATGCGGCGCACACGGCCATCGACGCGACCGAGAAGCTGAGCAGCGCCGTCGCGAACCCGACCGCGGGTGCGAGCGTCATGCGCCGCTGCGACAGCAGCAGGACCACCGCGCTCGGCACGACCGTCATCGCATAGAACGACGGCTCGGAATACAGTCCGAGCGCACGGATCGAAATCAGGCTGTCGGACAGCGCCTTGGTGGCGTAGAGCGCTTCGGAGTCGGCTTCGCGCACGTAGCTGTCGAAGTCGATGAAGGTGCCGGTGCCCAGGTAATAGACGAGCTGAAACGTGAAGAACGCGGCGTGGACGTAGATGAGCGTCCGGCATGCGGTGTCGAGCGTATCCCGCGTGAGCACGCCGCCGGCAAACATCCAGTAGCACAGCGCGATATACGTCTGGATCAGCACGAACTTGACGTAGAAGTTCACGTAGAAATCGCCGAACGCGGACAGGACGAACGCGACGCAGGTGCTGATGAGCCAGTACGCACAGACGGGAAACAGATGCCGCTGCCGCTTCATCAGCGTCGGCGCGCGAAGAAAGGCGAGCGCGCAGAGCAGGAAATAGGCGGCGAAGGTTGCCCGTACGCTGAATGCGTTGAGGGAGAAGAACAGTACGCTGGCTGAAAAGAGCAAGGTCGACATGCGTGCGCCCGATCGGAGACTCCGGATTCGCCACGCGCCGGCCGTTCCGGCGCCGTACGGCGAGATGCGTCGCGACGCGGGCAAGGCGCCTGTCGGGCAGGGCTGGCTTGCTCGCCGGTTCGCGCGCGGAATACGGGGCCGTCGTTCGGGACGACTCGATTCCGGCGATCAAGCATAGACGGTTGGACGGCCGGGCGAGCGGCGTTGTCCGATCCGGGCGGCATTCCGTCTTTTTCCGGCGGGGCGACGAAGCGGGCCTGGAGCCCGCGGCGGCGAGCGGCCGCCCCGGCAATATCGCACCGCACCGTGCCGCATGGTCCGACCGCGCGATCCCGGCGATCAGGGCCGCAGCGCGAACCGCCCGCACAGAAACGGCGAGTAATTGTCGATCGCCGCCTGGATCGGCGCGTGTCGACCATAGGCGACGGCCGACACGGCCAATAGCGACCCGGCGACGAGCGCGCGATACCGCGCATCGACACGCGGTGTCCCATGCCGCCACACGAACGCCAGCGCGACCGCCGAGCCGACGAGCCAGCCGGCGACGACTTCCGCCGGCGTGTGCGCGTCGTCGAACACGCGCGCCACGCCGATCAGCGCGCCGAGCGCGAGCCCGAGCGACAGCGACGTGGTCGCCCGCAACGGCGTTCCGCCGCTCAGCGCCAGCACGCATGTCATCGGCCAGACCGCCGATGCGAGCATCGTGTGCCCGCTGATCACGCGGAAATCGATCGCGCGGATCTGGATCCCGCAGCCGGCGTACAGCATCTTCGTGGCGCCGACCAGCGCCATGCCGGCCGCGAGCATCACAGCCCATGACACCGCGTGACGGCGCCCGGCGGCCGAGCACGTCAACCAGCCGATACACACGAGCGCGAGCGGCAGCGTCATCGCCGCGTCGCCGAGATCGCTGACGGCCGTCCACATGAACGGGTTCGTCACGCGGCTGCTCAGGCGGCCAGCAGCGTCGACATGCGCGCGGCCAGATAGCTTTCGAAGTCCGCGGCCACTTCCGGGTGCCGCAGCGCGAACTCGACCGTCGCCTTCAGATACCCGAGCTTGCTGCCGCAATCGAAACGCGTGCCGTCGTAGCGATGGGCCAGCACCTGTTCGTCCGTCAGCAGCGACTGGATCGCGTCCGTCAGTTGCAGTTCGCCGCCCGCGCCGGGCCGCAGCGCGCGCAGATGCTCGAACACCTTCGGCTTCAGCACGTAACGCCCCACCACGCCGAAATTCGACGGCGCGTTCGCCGGCGCCGGCTTCTCGACGATTCCGGACACCTTGAACAGGTTGTCCTCCCAGCGCTTGCCGTCGATCACGCCGTACGACGTCGAGGCTTCGGGTGCGATTTCCTCCACGCCGATCACCGACGCGTGATAGTGATCGAACACGTCGATCATCTGGCGCAACACGGGCGTCGGACCGTCGAGCAGATCGTCCGCGAGGATCACGGCGAACGGCTGGTTGCCGACCAGCTTCTCCGCGCATAGCACGGCGTGGCCGAGCCCCAGTGCTTCGGCCTGGCGAACGTAGAAGCAGTCCACGTGGTTCGGCTTGATGCTGCGAACCAGCGACAGCAGCTTTTCCTTGCCGCGTGCCTCGAGCTCGGCTTCGATCTCGTAGGATTTGTCGAAGTGGTCTTCGATCGCGCGCTTGCTGCGGCCGGTCACGAAAATCATTTCGGTGATGCCGGCGTCGATCGCCTCCTCGACCGCATATTGAATCAGCGGCTTGTCCACGACCGGCAGCATTTCCTTCGGGCTGGCTTTCGTCGCAGGCAGAAATCGCGTGCCGAGACCGGCGACCGGAAAGACGGCTTTCGTCACTTTCAACATGGTTTTCGGATTCCACTCGTTCGGGTTCCGGCATCGACGATGCCGAGAGGGTGACGATACGCGAATGCCATCGTCGTTTGCACGGTCCCGCGTCGCTCGCGCAAACGGGCCCGCGCGCCGTCCGAAAATCGTAGGGGTGTTCCACTTTCAGGGGGTGACCGAATCTAGGCTGAATCCGACAGCGACGAACCGCGAATCATCGCTTTGCGAGCGCCGATTTCGCGTATGTCGGATGCGATCTAGGAATTGTCCGCATGATGCGCGTCGCCTGACATAGATTCAGGCATTCACTACTGCACGGCCGGTCACGGCGCCGCGCGCGGCCCGGCAAGACCCGCCGTCGGCTCAGGAGCGGTCATGACCGAACAGGGCGATATCTTCGACGAAATCGCGGAATTCAATCGCGCGTATCTCGTGCTGGCCCAGCGCATGCTGCGGGTCCACTACGAGCAGGGCAAGCGGCAATTGGGCATCTCGGATGAAAGTGCCGCGACGATCGTCTCGCTCACCGCCGATCAGATCGACGAACTCGCGGTGGGCGGCGAACTCGTCTGCGAATTTCGCGCCGACAACGCGCCGGGCCGCGCATGACGCGTTGTCCGGTTTTCTCGAACGGGCGTTCGACTCGCGCCGTTCAAGCGGATGGCTCGCGGCAATCCCGTTGCCCGTTCGAACGGGTCGCGCGAATGGCGACGCCCGCGCAAGCCGCGCGGCGGCGCCGCGACCCCCGGTACGCGCGCGCGCTGACCGGCGTGCACTTGCGGTCGCGCCCACGGGCGTCGTCGGCGCCGCCGCGCACGAGGCTCAACGCTTCCGCGCGGCTCGAGACGCACGGCCCGGAGCCGGGCAGCGGCTGGCGCGCGGTCTCGCGCAGCGCGAGCACCGACACGATGCCGATGAACGACGCGCCCATCAGGTAGTACGCGGGCATCATCAGGTCGCCGGTGCGATCGACCAGCCACGCGGTGACGAGCGGCGTCGTGCCGCCGAACAGCGACACCGACACGTTGAAGCCGATCGCGAGCGCGCCGTAGCGGATCCGCGTGGGGAAGAGGGCGGGCAGCGCCGACGGCATCACGCCCGTGAACGTCGACAGCAGGATGCCGTAAATCAGCATTCCGCCGAAGATCGGCAGCATGCCGCCGGTGCGGATCAGCATCAGCGCCGGCACCGACAGCACGAGCAGGCCCACGCAGCCGGCCATCATCACCGGCTTGCGGCCGACCTTGTCGGACAGGTGCCCGGCGTACAGCGTCATCGGCATCATCAGCACCATCACGAGCAGCACCATGAAGAGGCCGTGCGATTCGCGCACGTGCAGCGTCGCCGACAGGTAGCTCGGCAGGTACGACAGCGCCATGTAGTCGGTCACGTTGAAGATCAGCACGAGGCCGACGCATTGCAGCAGCGGCTTCCACTGTTCGACGAGCAGCGTCGCGAAGCGCTGCTTCGGCCGCGCGCGCTCGTCCGCTTCGCGTGCTTCGGCCTCCTTCTTGAATGCCGGCGTTTCCTCGAGCTTGAGCCGCACGTAGAGACCCACGAGGCCGAGCGGGCCGGCGATGAAGAACGGCACGCGCCAGCCCCACGACAGCAGCGCTTCCTGCGACAGCGTGGCCGTCAGCAGCGCAACCGTCGCCGCGCCGAGCGTATAGCCGATCAGCGTGCCGAATTCGAGGAAACTGCCCATGAAGCCGCGGCGCCTGTCGGTCGCGAACTCGGCGATGAAGGTGGCGGCGCCGCCGTATTCGCCGCCGGTCGAGAAACCCTGCACGAGGCGGGCGACGAGCAGCAGGATCGGAGCCATGATGCCGATCGACGCATAGCTCGGGATCAGGCCGATCGCGAAGGTGCCGACGGCCATCATGATCATGGTGGCGGCGAGCACGCGCTGGCGGCCGATGCGGTCGCCGAGCGGGCCGAACACCATGCCGCCGAGCGGGCGCACGAGGAACGCGGCGGCGAACGTGCCGAAGGTCGCGAGCAACTGCGCGGACGGGTTGCTGGACGGGAAGAACACCTTGCCGAGCGTGACGGCGATGTAGCTGTAGACGCCGAAGTCGAACCATTCCATCGCGTTGCCGAACGCCATCGCGCCGACCGCGCGCTTGAGGACGGCGGGGTCGACGATCGTGACGTCATCCAGCTTGATGGACTGGCGCGAAGACCGGGTTTTCGCGGGGCGCGCTTGCGATGAACTCAATGATCTCTCCTGGAATGGCCTTGGCGGCGCGGCCGGCGGGAATGCAGCGGGGGCGTGCGGGCCGACGGACAGCGAAGGCGGATATCTCGGGGGTGCCGCGATGCCGGTGGCGTGACGCGCGCAGCGGACGACACCGGGCAGGTGTGTTGTGCGAACCAGTTTAGAGAAACGAGCGCGAGCGGCTATCGGTCATGCGCCCGGAACCCGGTGGTAAACGACACGCGGGGAAGCGGCGCCGGTTGCGCCCCGGCGGGCGGAAGCGGTGTGGACAGTCACCGCGCCGTGCGCCGGCCCGCGGATACCAGCAACGCCACGAACGCTGCTTCATCCGCTCGCAAGCCCCGCGGCGTACGTCGGACCGCGAGCGCGGCGAGCGTGCCGGCCTCGAACGCGTCGAGCACGGCCGGATGGATGTAGCAGCGCCGGCACACGGCTGGCGTGTTGCGCAGCAGCTCGGCCACCGCGCGCACGGTCTCGACGATCTGCTTGCGCGCGTGCGTGACGCCGCGATGCTCGACGCGCCGCAGCAAACCGAGCGCGTGCACGCTGCCGGCCCAGGTCCGATAATCCTTCGCGGTGAAATCGGCGCCGCCGGCCTCGCGCAGGTAGTCGTTCACGTCGGACGACCCGACCGGATGGCGTACGCCGTCGTCGTCCACATACTGGAACAGCTCATGCCCGGGCAGCTCCGCGCAGCGCCGTACGATCCGCGCGACCCGCGCGTCGTCGACCGTCACGTCGTGTTCGATCCCGCTCTTGCCGGCGAAGCGCAGCCGCACCTGGCCGGGCTGGATCTTCAAATGGCGCTTGCGCAGCGTCGTCAGCCCGTACGAGCCGTTTTCGCGCGCATATTCCGCGTTGCCGATCCGCGCGAGCGTCGTATCGAGCAAGCGGACGATCGTCGCGACGACCTTGTCGCGCGGCATGCCGGGCAGCGCCAGATCGCGCGTGACGCGTGCGCGGATACGCGGCAGCGCCCGCGCGAACGCGGCCATCCGCGCGTACTTGTTCGCGTCGCGCGTTTCCCGCCACAGCGGATGATAGCGATATTGCTTGCGGCCGCGCGCGTCGCGGCCCGTCGCCTGAAGATGACCGCGCGGGTCCATGCAGATCCACACGTCGGTGTACGCGGGGGGAATCGCCAGCGCGTCGATGCGGGCGATTTCGTCGGCATCGCGCAGTCGCGCGCCATCCGGCCCGTAATACGCGAAGCCGTTGCGCAGCGGCCGGCGCGTATAGCCGGGGCGGCGGTCGTCGACGTGGCGCAGCGGCCCGGCGGCGCTCGAAGCGGGCCGCTTCATGTCGGGACGCGCCGGCCGGCGGCGGTGCGCGGCGACCCGCGCTCACGGGCAGCGATCATGCTTGTCTCCTTGGGTTCGCGTGAAGGGCGGGCGCCTGACATGGGGCGCGAACAGCCATTGCGACGGAGCAAGAACCGTGCGCTGCACCGCCCGGCTCGGTTCGCCCGTTTAGGTGTTTATACGTATGCCGATTCAGACATCGGCCGAATCCAATATTTCATTGGAAGGTTATCGGACTTGTTCCTAGACTGATGCGGGGCATGTATACCGCGCCGGCAGGACACGCCGGCCGGCGCAGCCCGATCCGCGCCAGCGCCACGCAGAAACACAACAGCGCCGCGGCACACAACGACATCATCGGAGACGGACCATGACATTCATCAGGAAGCTGGCGGCCGGCGCGATCGTCGCCGCGGCGACGGTGCTGGCAGGCGGCGCGCACGCGCAGCAAAAGCCGATCACGCTCGGGTTCTCGCAGGTCGGCGCGGAAAGCGCATGGCGCACCGCGAACACCGTATCGGTGAAGAGCGCGGCGAAGGACGCCGGCATCAACCTGAAATTCTCGGACGCGCAGCAGAAGCAGGAGAACCAGATTCGCGCGATCCGCTCGTTCATCGCGCAGAAGGTCGACGTGATCGCGTTCTCGCCGGTCGTCGAATCGGGCTGGGAGCCGGTGCTGACCGAAGCGAAGGCCGCGCATATCCCGGTGATCCTGACCGATCGCGGCGTCGACGTGAAGGATCCGTCGCTGTACGTGACGATGATCGGTTCCGACTTCCTCGAGGAAGGGCGGCGCGCGGGCCACTGGCTCGAAGAGCGCTACAAGAACGACGCCGGCCCGATCAACATCGTCGAGCTGCAGGGCACGGTCGGCTCCGCGCCGGCCAACGATCGCCGCGCGGGCCTGCTCGAAGTGATCAAGAACAATCCGAAATTCAAGGTGATCGCGTCGCAGAGCGGCGACTTCACGCTCGCCGGCGGCAAGCAGGTGATGGAAGCGTTCGCGAAGACCTACGGCAAGCAGATCAACGTCGTCTACGCGCACAACGACGACATGGCGCTCGGCGCGATCCAGGCGATGGAAGAGGCCGGCATCAAGCCCGGCAAGGACGTGAGCGTCGTGTCGTTCGACGCGACCAAGGGCGGCTTCGAGGCGATGGTCGCGGGCAAGATCAACGTCGACGTCGAATGCAGCCCGCTGCTCGGCCCGCAGCTGATGACCGCGGTGAAGGACGTGGTCGCCGGCAAGCAGTTGCCCAAGCGCATCGTGACCAACGAGACGGTGTTCCCGATGAACGTCGCGGCGCAGGTGCTGCCGACCCGCAAGTACTGACCCGTCCGCCGGGCGGCGGCCTCGCGGCCGCCCGGCGACGCTTCGAGGGAGGATGCATGCAGAGTCCGCCGGTGGTCGAGATGATCGGCATCGACAAGTCGTTTCCGGGCGTCAGCGCGTTGCAGCGCGTGGACTTCCGGTTGTTTCCAGGCGAGATCCACGCGCTGATGGGCCAGAACGGCGCGGGCAAGTCGACGCTGATCAACGTGCTCACCGGCGTGCACGCGCACGATGCGGGCGAGATTCGCGTCGGCGGCGCGCCGGTGAATTTCGCCGCGCCGCGCGAGGCCGAGGCGGCCGGGATCCAGACGCTCTACCAGGAAGTGAATCTGTGCGCGAACCTGTCGGTCGCTGAGAACATCTTCGCGGGGCGGCAGCCGATGCGGCGCGGCGCGATCGACTGGAAAACGATCCACGCACGCTCGCGCGACGCGCTCGCCGAACTCGATCTGGCGCTCGACGTCACGCGTTCGCTCGATTCGTATCCGATCGCGGTGCAGCAGATGGTCGCGATCGCGCGCGCGGTGTCGGTCGACGCACGCGTGCTGATTCTCGACGAGCCGACCTCGAGCCTCGACGACGGCGAGGTCGCGCGGTTGTTCGACGTGCTGCGCCGGCTGAAGGCGTCGGGTATCGCGATCCTGTTCGTCACGCATTTTCTCGAGCAGACCTATGCGGTGTCCGACCGGATCACCGTGATGCGCAACGGCGAGCGCGAAGGCGAGTATCTCGCGCGCGACCTGCCGGTCGACGTGCTGGTCGCGAAGATGACCGGCCGCGAGCGCATGTCCGACACGCTGCAGGCGGGCGCCGCGGCGGTCGAGCATGACACCGCGACCACCGCGCCGTTCCTGTCGATGCAGCAGGTCGGCCGGCGCGGAATGATGAGCGCGCTCGATCTCGACGTGCGCCCCGGCGAGATCGTTGGGCTGGCCGGGCTGCTCGGCTCGGGCCGCACCGAAACCGCGCAACTGGCGTTCGCCGCGGCGCGCCCGGATACCGGCGCGATCGAGATCGACGGCGCGCGCAAGCGGCTCGCGTCGCCGCACGACGCGGTGCGCAACGGCATCGCGTACTGCCCGGAAGACCGCAAGAAGGAGGGCATCGTCGCCGCGCTGTCGATCCGCGAGAACGTCATTCTCGCGCTGCAGGCGCGGCGCGGCTGGTGGCGGCTGATCGGGCGGGCGCGACAGCGCGAGATCGCCGACACGTACATCGCCCGGCTCGGCATCAAGGCGCGCGACGCGGAGCAGCCGATCGGGCTGCTGTCGGGCGGCAACCAGCAGAAGGTGCTGCTCGCGCGCTGGCTCGCGACGGACCCGAAGCTGCTGATTCTCGACGAGCCGACGCGCGGCATCGACGTCGCGGCGAAGTTCGACATCATGGAGCGCGTGCTGGCGCTGTGCGCGCAGGGGCTCGCGATCCTGTTCATCTCGTCGGAGATCGGCGAGGTCGTGCGCGTGAGCCACCGGATCGCGGTGCTGCGCGACCGCCGCAAGGTCGCGGAGCTGAGCGGCGCCGATGCGTCCGAGGAGCAGGTTTACCGGTTGATCGCAGGAGGCCAGTCATGACGTGGCTACGCACGCTGTTTCGTCATTCGCTCGCGTGGCCGGTGCTGACGCTCGCGCTGCTGTTCGCGCTGGACGTCGCGCATCGTCCGGGCTTCCTGTCGATCGTGCTGCTCGACGGCCATCTGTTCGGCGCGCCGATCGACATCCTGAACCGCGCGGCGCCGCTCGTGATCGTGTCGCTCGGCATGACGCTCGTGATCGCGACGCGCGGCATCGACATCTCGGTCGGCGCGATCGTCGCGATCGCCGGCGCGGCGGCCGCGAGCGTGCTCGCGGCGGATCCGTCGCAAGTCGGCACGGCGCTGGCCGCCGCGCTCGGCGTCGGGCTGCTGGCCGGTGCGTGGAACGGGCTGCTCGTCGCGTTCGTCGGAATGCAGCCGATCATCGCGACGCTGATCCTGATGGTGGCCGGGCGCGGCGTCGCGCAACTGCTGACGGGCGGCCAGATCATCCCGATCGGCGCGCCGGGCTACCTCGCGCTCGGCGGCGGCTATCTCGCGACCGTGCCGTGCGCGGTGTGGATCGCGCTTGCGACGATCGGCGCGATCGCGCTGCTGGTGAACCGCACGGCGCTCGGGCTGTTCATTCGCGCGATCGGCGTGAATCCGGTCGCGACGCGGCTCGTCGGGCTGCGCGCCGGCGCGGTCGTATTCGGCGTGTATCTGTGCTCGGGCGTGATGTCGGCGCTCGCGGGCATCCTCGCGAGTTCGAACGTGCGCAGCGCCGACGGCAACAACGCGGGGCTGCTGCTCGAACTCGACGCGATCCTCGCGGTCACGCTCGGCGGCACGTCGCTGCTCGGCGGCCGCTTCAGCCTCGCGGGCTCGGTGCTCGGCGCGCTGATCATCCAGACGCTCACCTACACGACCTATTCGATCGGCGTGCCGCCGGAGGCGACGCTCGTCGTCAAGGCGGTCGTCGTGATCGTCGTGACGCTGATCCAGTCGGACGCGGCGCGCGCGCTGCTGGTCCGGCACGCGTCGCGGCTGCTGCCTTCCGCGCGATCGCGCGCCACCACCACCGGAGCGACGCCGCGATGACCCGTTTCCTTGGCCGCCTCGCCGATCCGCGCACGCTGCCGATCGTCGTGACGATCGTGCTGTTCGCCGCGCTGTTCGGCTTCGGGTCCGTGATGTACACGGGCTTTTTCTCGATGCAGGTGCTGACCGGGCTGCTCGTCGACAACGCGTTCCTGCTGATCGTCGCGATCGGGATGACGTTCGTGATCGTGTCGGGCGGCATCGACCTGTCGGTCGGCTCGGTCGTTGCGTTGACAACGATATTCTGCGCGGTCGGCGCCGAACGGCTGCACTGGCCCGTGTGGGTGATCGTGCCGCTCGTGCTCGCGTTCGGCGCGCTGTACGGCGCGGCGATGGGCGCGCTGATCCACTACTTCAAGCTGCAGCCGTTCATCGTTACGCTCGCCGGGATGTTTCTCGCGCGCGGTGCGTGCTTCCTGATCACGACGCAGTCGATCACGATCAACGAGCCGGTGTTCCATGCGATTGCGGGCATCAGCGTGCCGGTCGGAAGCGGCATGCTGAGCGCCGGTGCGCTGATCGCGCTCGCGACGCTGGCCGTCGCGATCTACGTCGCGCATTTCACGCGCTTCGGCCGCAACGTGTATGCGGTCGGCGGCAACGAACGCTCCGCGCTGCTGATGGGCTTGCCGGTCGCGCGCACGAAGATCGGCGTCTATGCGCTGAGCGGCTTCTGTTCGGCGCTCGGCGGCGTGGTGTTCACGCTCTACGTGCTGTCGGGCTACGGGCTGCAGGCGCAGGGGATGGAACTCGACGCGATCGCCGCGACCGTGATCGGCGGCACGCTGCTGACGGGCGGGGTGGGCTACGTGATCGGTTCGGTGTTCGGCGTCGGCATCCTCGGCACGATCCAGGTGCTGATCACGTTCGACGGTACGCTGAGTTCGTGGTGGACGCGGATCGTGATCGGCGCGCTGCTGTGCGTGTTCTGCGTGCTGCAGCGGGTGATCGAACGGCACGCGACCCGGCGCCGCACCGGTGGCACGGGGCTCGGCGCGCGGCGGCCGACGCAGGCTCCCGCCCCCGCGCGCCGGGCACCGCCCGAGCAGGACATCGGGCTGGTATCGACGATGCGGCGGTCGTAGCGCAATCGTCCAGCGCTATTCCGGAAAAGGGTTTTCCGCTGCGGAAAAGGTTTGTCTGGACGAACGTCCGCACACTGGCAACGGTACGGCTGGAATCGGCTTTTTTCACCGCTTCCGGTTGTCACGAAGATTGCCGTTGCCGTCGCTTTCATGGCAGCCGACATTCGATGTCACATCGAATGATGGCGTTCCCGGATGTTGGGAAGTCGGCAACAAAAGAGTAACGGGCACGAGGGTAGTGAAGACGTCATAACGCGCGAGATTTTCAGATCTACGAGTTGAAGCGCGAAATGACGGGTTGGAGTCGGTGCAAGGCGTCGAGCGAGAAGAAAATCGCCAAGTAAATCGGATCGATTCATTCGATGCCGGGGCCGTGCGGTGAATAGCCGGTTTTTTCCGAAAATCCGGCAAAACCGGTCGCCCGCCGAAAAGGAGTGAGCGACTTCATGCGAGCCGCCGGGCGGTGTATCGATGCCGGCGGCGCGCGCGGTGCTCTCGCGGATCAGGCCGATACGGGCTGAAGGCGGATGCGTTTGCTGCGGCCCCGGGCATGCGATGCCCGTCGCACGGACGCGGCCGCACGGCGACCGGCGTTCGGCACGCGGATCGCTTTCCGCACCGCGGCCCGTGGATCGACGGCACTCAGTGCCCGATCACGCAGACGGCGACGATCTCGTAACCCGGGTCGGCATGCGCGCTCGCGGCTTTCTCGGCTTCGTCATACGAACCGAAGGAGGCGGCATCTTCGATGGCGGGCGCCATGCCGATATCGCCGTCCTCGGCGGTGCACAGGAACTGCTCGCCGGTCTTCACGACGTAGATGGACATCATGATTCCCTTCAGGGTTTGCAGGGAGAGATTCCAGTCTAGCAGGCGTGAAGCAAGCCGGCGGCCGACGCGACTCCCGGCCGTCAATCCGGGCCGGCTTGTCGATTCGGCCTGCCGTGAAGGGCCGGATTCGCGGCCGTGGACCGGCTTGGAACGGCGAGTGCGCGGCCGGGCCGTGACGCGCGCGGGCGTCGAAAGCCGTGCACAATACGCGCATGCGCGCCCCCGATCTTGAATGCCTTGTCGCCGTCACCATGCCCTTCGGAAAATACCAGGGCCGGCTCATTGCGGACCTGCCCGGACCGTACCTCAACTGGCTGGCTCGCGAGGGCTTCCCGCGCGGTGAACTCGGCCGGCAGCTCGCGCTGATGCACGAGATCGACCATAACGGCCTGCGGCACCTGCTGGAGCCGCTGCGTAAACCTGCTTAGCGCGGCGTCACGCCGGGCCGGTCCCCCGAAGCGTCGACTGCGCGGCGGCGATGTCGTGCACGCTCTAGCGCGGCGTCACGTGCGGCGTCACGTGCGGCGGCGCGACAGGCGCGCTCGTCGACCTCGCACGCTGCATGTTCCCCGCCGGCGGCGGCCGGCTTCGGAGTCGTTGACCGCATGACGGAACGAGTCGCCCGGTGCCGGGGCAGGCCGCCTGCCTCATCCGGGCCCGCCGTCAAACTTCCTGACCTTGTACGTTCGCCGCGTCTTTCCGTCGCTCCGCGGTGTTCGTCGGCATGACGACCGCCGTGCCTTCCACCACGACGAGCCCGTTCACTTCGCAGCGGGTTTCCAGCACGACCCGCCGTCGGCTCGCGAGAATCTCCTTGACCGTCACGGTCGCGCAAACCGTTTCGCCGAGCTTCACCGGGCGCCGGAACTGCAGATCCTGCGACAGATAGATCGAACCCGGGCCGGGAAGGCGCGTCGCAATTGCCGCCGATATCACCGACGCGGACAGCATGCCGTGGGCAATGCGGCCGCCGAATCGGGTCCGCTTCGCATAGGCGTCGTCGAGGTGCACCGGATTCTTGTCGCCCGACGCGCTTGCGAAGAGAAAAACGTCGCGCTCGGACAGTGTTTTCAGGAACCGCGCGCTCATGCCCGGGATGAGATCCTCGAGATCGTATCCGCCTTCGTCGTTCATCGTTTGTTCCCGTATCGTCCGTACACGTCGTGTTGAGGGGCGAGCGTCGTCGCTCGCTTAGGCCGCAGCGCTTTCGTGCCGCGGTGCCGCGCGCGCATCCAGCGACGCGAACAATCGATTCGCCGAGTCAAGCGCCCATTGCGCGGCCGGTACACCGGCGTGAGGCAATGCGCCGACGATGGCGGCCACGATTTCGCGCTGCGATGCGCCGAGCGACAGCGCCCCGCGCATGTGAGCCGCGAGTGCGTCGACGTCGGCATTGCGGGCGAGGCAGGTCAGGCAGGCGATGGCCGTCAGATGCTGTGCCTTCGCGTATTCGATCGAAGCCGGCTGCGACATCGACGCCTGAAGCGCGTCGACGCAACGGCGGAGTTCGTGTGACATATCGGCGTAGGTGAGGGGCGCGTCGATGCCGCGTTCCGGCGCTTCCGGCGCAGTGACGGCATTTGCCGTATCGAACACGGCAAGCGCAATGCGCGACACTGGCAGCACGAGCGGCCAGCCGATATAGCCGGTGAGTTGAATCAATACCTCGGTCAGTTCGCTGCGCGTCCAGCCGAAATCGAGACAGGCCTTCAAGTGCTGGCGGACCGCGTCGTGCCGATTTTCGAGCGCGATGACGATTGCGAGCGTTGCGAGTCCGCGCTCCTTGGGCGTCAGCGCATCGAACGGCCGCTGTCGACGCTGCAGCAGGTAGGCGAGCGCGGAATCGCACCCTTCGACAAGATCGGCCACGAGGTCGACGCCGACGCCACGCTCCCGCAGCAAAGCCGCGACGTGGAGCACGCCGGCCATCGCCACCGATACCCCTGCGTAGTCGAGGGTCTGCAACACCGTTTCCAGCAGCGCCTCGGGCGTCCAGCCTGTGTTCAACATGCCGCCTGCGTGGTATCTGAGCGCGGAATCGGCATTACCCATCGTGGTCAGCACCGCGACGGTAACCAGTTCGCGGTTTTTCAGCGACAGATTGGGGCGGGCAATGATATCCGCATAAGCGCCTTCGATGAGTAGCCGCCTGAAATCCGGATCCAGGCTGTCGAGCGCCGCACTCAGCGCACTGAAGCCGTCGTCGCCGATGGCATGGATGACGGACATGCCGAGTTCATGTCTGGAGATCGTTTTCGCATGCATGGCAAATCGATTCGGTTGAACGCTGAAAGGACTGACGTTCCGGATGATATTCGCGTGCCGGAAAATCAAATTTGAACTTTTATGAACTTTCAACTTCGCCCGGTTTTCGCCGTCTAGAATCGTCCCGTCTACGAGATGGCGATTGGGTTCACACAGGCGGAATGGATCGATGGATGGCCATAAGGAATCCGTCATATCAACGCAACCGGGAGAGTGCAGTGTCGAGATTTCAAGATAAGGTCGCCCTCGTGACCGGCGGAAGTTCGGGTATCGGTCGCGTCACGGCGTTGCGGCTGGCGGCGGAAGGCGCGCATGTCGCGATTGCATCGCGCCGTACCGACGAGGGGCTGGCCGTCGTCGAGGCAATTCGCAGATCGGGCTGGAAGGCGGTGTTCGTGAAGACCGATGTCTCCCGCGCCGACGATTGCGCGAATGCGGTTGCGCGAACGGTAAGCGAATTCGGTCGCCTCGATGTCGCCTTCAATAATGCCGGCGTCGAGTCGTTCGGCAAGCCGGTGGCCGATACCGACGAGGCGAGCTGGGATTTCGTCGTGGACATCAACCTGAAAGGGATGTTCCTGTCGATGAAATACGAAATTCCGGAAATGCTGAAAGCGGGGGGCGGCGCGATCGTCAATATGTCGTCCACTTACGGCATCGTGGCATCGGCATTCGGCGGCTGCGCGTATCACGCGTCGAAGGCCGGCATTCTCGGCTTGACGAAGGCGGCTGCGCTCGAATATGCGAAGCAGAATATCCGCGTCAATGCGATTTGCCCCGCATTCGTCGCGACGGCGATGGTCGAGAAGTTTCTCGGCGAGACCGGCATGACCGACCAGATCAAGGCATTTCATCCGGTAGGCCGCCTGGGGACCGAAGACGAAATTGCGAAGGCGGTCCTGTTCCTTGCGAGCGAGGAGTCCTCGTTCATGACGGGCACTGCGCTGTCGGTGGATGGGGGAATGGTCGCGGCGTGAGCCGAGAGCGTCATCTCGATCGAATCAACTCTCGTATGGATATCAATATGGATGCCAAAGTGTTGGATATGGTTGTCGAAGCGCGACGTGACCAGTCTGAGTTGTTCGAGATCGGCAGCCCGATTCCGCTGGGCGTCGTACCCGCGAAAATGCATGCATGGACGATTCGCCGCGAGAATCACGGTGAGCCCCAGCGCGCGTTCACGAAGGAAATCGTCGACGTGCCGTCGGTCGGCCCCAACGACGTGCTGATTCTCGTGATGGCGGCGGGCGTCAACTACAACGGCGTGTGGGCAGCGCTCGGCCAGCCGTTCTCGGTGCTCGACCTGCACGACGATCCGTATCACGTCACCGGGTCGGATGCCGCGGGCATCGTCTGGGCCGTCGGTTCGAACGTGAAGAAGTGGAAGGTCGGCGACGAGGTGGTCGCGCATTGCTCGCAGGTCGACGGCGACGACGAGGAATGCAACGGCGGCGATCCGATGCTGTCGCCGTCTCAGCGCATCTGGGGTTACGAAACATCCCATGGCTCGTTCGCGCAGTTCGCTCGCGTCCAGTCCACGCAGCTGATGCCGCGCCCGAAGCATCTCACGTGGGCCGCGAGCGCGTGCTACACGCTCACGCTGGCCACCGCATACCGGATGCTGTTCGGACACAAGCCGCACGTGCTGTCGCCGGGCCAGTCGGTGCTCGTGTGGGGCGCGGCAGGCGGATTGGGCACGATGGCGATCCAGCTTGCGGCGCTGGCCGGCGCCCGCCCCGTCGCAGTGGTCTCCGACGATTCGAAGGTGGAATTCGTCAAGCGCCTCGGCGCGGTCGGCGTGATCAACCGCTCGAACTTTTCGTGCTGGGGCGCGCCGCCGTCCGTCGATGAAAAAGAGACGTATGCGGCCTATGTCGACAGCATGAAGAAGTTCGGCAAGGCGATCTGGGACGCGCTCGGCGAAAGGCGCGACGTCGACATGGTGTTCGAACACCCGGGCCGCAACACCTTCGCGCCGTCCTGCTATGTCGTGAAGCGCGGGGGCATGGTCGTGTTCTGTGCGGCGACGAGCGGCTACGACCTGACCTGCGACGCACGTTACGTATGGATGCGGCAGAAGCGTATCCAGGGCAGTCACTTCGCGAGCCTCAAGGAAGCGGCGCAAGCGAACCGGCTCGTGATGAGCGGCAAGATCGATCCGTGCCTGTCGGAAGTGTTCCCGTGGAACCGCTTGCCGGACGCGCACGCGAAGATCCGCGCGAACGAACACCTGCCGGGCAACATGGCGGTGCTGGTCCAGGCGAGCAGTCGCGACGATCTCGACGCCGCGCGTCGCCACTAGCCACGAAGCATTCTTCTTGCTGAGAGAACGGTATGGACC
>NZ_JBYQCG010000121.1:0-16314 GCF_057837105.1 Burkholderia sp. APQ4-4ca
CCGCATTCTGCTGCGTCATTTGGTCCAAAGACTGCACCGCATCCCCGATCTGATCGATCCCGGCACTCTGCTCCAGGCTAGCCTCAGCAATCTCGCTCATCATCGCGCTAACGCCTTGAACCTGCGACACAACATCACTCATCACCTTCCCCGCCTCCCTAACGAGCCGCGACCCGGCACCCACCGTCCCCGCGCTATGCTCGATCAGCGACTTAATCTCCTTCGCCGCCTGCGCACTGCGCTGCGCCAGATTCCGCACCTCCGAAGCGACCACAGCAAACCCACGCCCCTGCTCCCCCGCCCGCGCCGCCTCAACCGCCGCATTCAACGCCAGAATATTCGTCTGAAACGAGATACTGTCGATCATCACGATGATCTCGGAGATCCGCTGCGACGCGTCGCTGATCTGCTCCATCGTCGTCACGACCTCGCCCACCACCTGCCCCCCACGCGCCGCCGTATCCGCCGCGCCATTGATCATCTTCGCCGCGGTAGTCGCCGTCTCAGTGTTGTTGCGCACCACGGCCGTGATCTCTTCCATCGACGAAGCCGTCCGCTCCAGGTTGCTCGACTGCCCTTCGGTGCGTTCACTCAAATCCGCGTTCCCCGAGGCAATCTGCGCCGACCCGGTCGCGATCGAAGCCGAAGCCGCACGAATCCGATGAACGAGCGTCGACAACGACGACACGAACCGATTGAACGCATCCGACAACTGCCCGATCTCGTCCTCGCTCTCCACCGCCATCCGGCGCGTCAGATCGCCCTGACCGCTCGCGATTTCCGACAGCAGCGTAGCCGCCCGACGAATCGGCGCGGCAATCGCGCGCCCCACCAGCCAGATCACGAGCAGCGCAACCCCAAGCCCCACCACTGCCGCCACCAGCGCCGCACTGCGGATTGCCCGCGTCACCGGCCCCAGCAATTCAGCCTCCGGCACCTGCACGACCACATACGCATTCAGCTCCGGAATGAACGACGTCGCGATGAAACGCGCGCCACCATCACCCTCGTAGCTGAGGTACGCATACGGCTTGCCCGCAAGCAACGTCGACGACGCATCGCCCGGCAGCCCCGGCTCATCCTTCAGAAAATGCTTGCCATCGATCAGCGACGCATCGCGATGCATCATGATCGCGCCGTCGGGGCGCACGAGATACGCAAACCCGGTCTCGCCGATCCGGTAAGCCGATATTCCCTTCGCGAGCGCATCGACGGACAGGCTCATGCTCGCCGCGCCGATCGGCACGCCGTCGAGTTCCACGCGGCTGTTGATGAACATCATGTAGCCGCCGACGGTCACCTCGCGATCCATGTTCACGTCGTACGCCTTGCCCGATGACAGGAAGCTGGTCAACCACTGATCCTTGTCGGTCACCTTCCGCTGCAAGCCGGCTTCGTTGTAGTAGTTGCCGCTCTTCAACGACACCCACTGCACGGACGCGGCCTTCTGCTCATCCTTCACGTTCTTCGCAAGCTGGATCCAGTTGCGCGTGCCGGCGTCAGGTTCGCCGTCGGCTTCCCATTGCAGCAGGAACGCATCGCGCGCGAGAATGCGCGACGCGGCGATCGGGCCGGCCATCTGGCGCTGCACGTCGGCGCGGATGCCGTTCACGGCGGTCGGCAGCTCTTCGCGGACGACGCGATCGCGCACCGCATTGCCGATTAGCCGAACGCTGAGCCCGCTCGAAATCGCGACGAACACGAGCAGGCAACTCGTCATGCTGAGAATCAGCTTGTTCTGAATGGAAAGCTTGCGCCAGAAGTGCATGGGGAACCCTCGATAACCGCTCGGTCTGAGCCAGATTGGGTTATCGGCATGCGGGCGCAGAATCGCATCGCAGATTTCAGATAGCGATCATTCGAGATTCGTTATGTTGTTAAAGAGCGGGAATATGCGGCCACTTCTATGCACGAGGAACAACGCAAATACAACACGCTGATCAGTAGGCAACGAAGATCGTGACGCGCCGGTTTCTCGCCCTTGAAGCCGCATCGTCGCCCGCAACGAGCGGCTGCGTATCCGCCCGCCCGATCGCCGCCAGCCGATGCGGCGCGACACCACGCTCGGTCAGGTAGCGCACCACACTCCCCGCGCGCGCCGACGAAAGCTCCCAGTTCGATTCGTATTTCGCGTTTGCGATCGGCACGCTGTCCGTGTGGCCTTCGACGAGGATGTCGCCCGTCGCATGCTCGCTCAATGCCTGCGCAATCTGGTTCAGCACCGGCGACGAATCGGGCAGCAAACGCGCATCGCCGACGTTGAACAGGATCTTCGCGTCGATACCGATCTCGACGCCATGCGGCGCCTTCACCAGCGAAATGCGTCCATTCGACTTCAACGAATCAAGCAACGCGAGCCACGGCGCCGCAGAGTCGGACTTGGCGGCATCGAAGGAAGCAGTCACCGCACCCCCAGCCTGCCGTGCAAGTGTCTGATACCGCGCATCGAGCGCGTTGTATTTCGCGAGCTGCAGCACATACAGCGCGAGAAACAGCACCATCAGCGTCGTGATGAGATCCGCGTACGAAATCAGCCAGCGCCCCGACTGCGCGCCTTCGACTTCGTGATCGTCGCGATCGGCGGCGGATGCGCCGTCAGTTCGAGCCGTCATACGATCGGGAATCCGGGTTCGTCAATCACGCCAGCGTTTCCGCCGCCCGCCCGCGCACATCGCCGGTCAACCGCGTCTCGATCGTATGCGGCGACTCCTTGCGCGAGATCGCGAGCAAGCCGTCGAGATACAGCTTGCGAAACCGCATCTCGCTATCGATCTGTGCGCGCAGCTTGCCATACAGCGGCAGGAACACGAGGTTCGCGAACGCGAGCCCGTACAGCGTCGCGACGAACGCCATCGCGATACCCGGCCCGAGCTGCGCCGGCTCGAGAATATGGCTCGTCACCTGCACGAGCCCGAGCACCGAGCCGAGGATGCCGAAGGTCGGCGCATAGCCGCCGGCCTGCTGCCACACGCGCACGGCGGCGAGGCGGCTGCGTTCGTACGCATCGAGTTCGCGCTGTAACGCATCTTCGAGCACCGCGGTCGATACGCCGTTCGCCAGCAGTTCGAGCCCGCGGCGCGCGAACGGATGAATCCCGCTCACGTCCATCGACTCGAACGCGAGCAGCCCGTCGAGCTTCGCGCGGTCGCCCCACTCGAGCAGATCGGACAGGTTCTTGCGATCGACTTCGCGTGCCCGCACGAACGCGAGCCGCAGCTGCTTCACCGCGTCGAAAAAGCGCGCCCACGTGTTCTGGATCATCACCGCGCCGAGCGTGCCGCCGAGCACGATCACGAGCGCCTCGAACTGGAACAGCATCGAGACATGCCCGCCTTCCAGCGCGAACCCGAACACGATCGCCGCGCCGCCCAGCAACACACCGACCAGGGTCAACAGATCCATACGCCCCCCGTATCACGCATCCGACGACAGTGTCGCCGCGACGGACATCGCACCCGCCGCAGGCGCCTTCGCCGCGCGCACGGCCTCCAGCACGCGCTGTTCGATGTCCTCGATCTCGATCGGGTCGAGCTTGAGTTCGCGACGCATCACCCACGACACCTCGTTGCGCCGCGCTTCGGTCATCACGGAAAACAGCTTGTCGGCCACCGCGCGATCGTCGAGGTTCGCGATCAGCTTCGCGAGGTCGTAGGTATCGAACGCGCTGATCACGTCGAACAGCGTGCGCTGGTCGATCCACACGAGATCCTCGAGCGCGCGCACGTCGTCGCCGCGGCGCCCGTTGCGGCGCGAGAAGTACGCAACGCCTTTCTGTTCGACGTAGTTGAGCACCTTCGATTTGCGGAACGCGAACACTTCTTCCGCGATCTCGCCGTTAGACAGCTTGTTGAGCAGCAGCGTCTTGTCGACGCCAATCAGCGATGCGAGATCGGCCAGTTCGATGAGTTCGAGTTCGCTGTTGATCGATACGTCGAGATCGTGATCGGCAACCTGCTGCGCGCGATCGATCACACGTGCTGCGTCGAACGTGACGACCTGGCGCGCGTCCGCCGAAGTAGCGTAGTCGGTTGCGCCGCCGGCGCCGTCACCCTGCGCGGCTTCGATCGTGACGAGGTTGAGCTTCTCCATGCGCCGCAGCATCGCGAGCACGTGAGGCCGAGAATGGCCGGCAATCGCGCGGCATTTGCGGATCACTTCGGCGAGCGGCACGGAGGTTTCGGCCGCATGCGCCTGCATCGCCCGGCGCGCCCACGTATCGCCCGATTCGCGCGCGTCGGCGCCCGCCATCAGCGACAGCACGTGCGCATACGACAGCACGCCCGGCATGAAGTCCGCATGCGTATAGGTCGCCAACTGGTCGTCCTTGCGCTTCACGCGGCGGATCATCGTTCGCACGATATGACGCAGCAGCGCGGACACATGCTCGATTTCTTCATCGAGGATGCCGGCCGGCACGACCGTGAGTTGACAGAACGACAGCGCCTTCGCGGTATGCGCACGCGGTTCGGCGGCGAGCAGCGCCGATTCGCCGAAGAACTCGCCGCGGCCGAGCGTCGCGACGATCACGCGCGTGTCGTCGCAGCGCGTGGACAGCTCGACCTTGCCGTCGGTAATGAGGAAGATGACGGGCTCGCCCGCGAAGCCCTCCGAGTAAATGATTTCGCCGGGCGCGGCGGTACGCGTCCACGATTGCTGACGATTCACAAGTCGATCCCCCTGCTGCGCTGGTTGTTGCGGACTGCGCGTCGCATGTCTGAAGCATGCGATCGCGAGTCATCCCCGTGACTTGTTTAACGTCAGCGGGCGCAACGCCCTTTAGGGCATTCGTGCTCGTTTTGGACCGAAATCAAGGTGAAACGTTTGCGAGTTGCGCGGGTCCATCGATCGTTCGTTTCGTCGCTTGCATCTGTAGTGAAATTGAAAGCGCACCGCGATCGCACGCGTCAGAACTCCATGTCGAGTTCGTCGATGTCTTCGTGCTCGGCCTTCGCCGCGTCGATCCACTCGGCAACGAACGGATGCGCGAGCACGCGCATGCAGTACTCGGCGACGTCCGGTTCGAGCTTCACGTCGTAGGTCAGGAAGCGCGTGACGACCGGCGCGTACATCGCGTCGGCGATGCCGATCTCCGCACCGAACAGCCAGGGGCCGCCATACTCGGCCAGGCACTCGCGCCAGATGGTCACGATCCGCTCGATGTCGTGCTGCGCGCGCGACCAGATCCGGAAGCCGGGGAAATGCCCGCGCAGGTTCATCGGCAGCGCGGATCGCAATGCGCTGAAGCCGGAATGCATCTCGCCGCAGATCGACCGGCAATGCGCGCGTGCGTGGCGCTCGTCGGGCAGCAGCCGCGCCTGCGGGCGGATCTCGTTCAGGTATTCGGCGATCGCGAGCGTGTCCCACACCGCGTTGCCGTCGTGCGTCAGGCATGGCACGAGGATCGACGGCGACAGCAGCAACAGCTCGGCGCGCGACGTGGCGTCGATCGGCACGCTGATCGTCTCGAACGCGAGGCCGCTCAACTTCGCGAGCAACCAGCCGCGCATCGACCACGACGAGTAATTGCGGCTGCTGATGGTCAGCGTCGTCCGTGCGTTGGATTCCATGTCGCTCCCCTGCTGAATGTCGTTCGTGCCCTGCACCGTAAACGGACGCGCCGTCGGACCGCGCACCACGCCTGTGCGGTCCGTTCGCCGAACTGGCGCAACGTCGCACGGCATCGCGGCACGTGTCGCGCGCCCGGCCAGCAAGGCGACGCATTGCCTTCGCCCGGGTCATCACGTACCGCGCGCGCCACCGCGCCCTCGAACCGCTGCAACGCGCGTGCCAGCCGCATGCTGGCATACGGCTTGCCTCGTTCCTTGCAATGCGGCGTCACGAGCGACGGTCATGAACCTGCTTGCCTATCCGTTTTATCAATGGTCTGCGGAATGCCTGCGCCCGGCGCGTGCATGGGCGGCCGCGACGCGCGCGACGATGTCGCTGTGGCCGCCGGCGACGTCGACACCGACGGGCCGCATGGTCGACGCGCTGTGCGAGCTGCTCGAATGCTGCGCGTTCTCGCACCGACGGCCGCCGTTCGGAATCGCGTCGGTCGTCGTCGACGGCGAAACGGTGCCGATCGTCGAGGAAGCGGCCGCGGCCACGCCGTTCGCGACGCTGCTGCATTTCCGCAAGGCGCGGCCGGTCGCACGCCAGCCGCGCGTGCTGATCGTCGCGCCGATGTCCGGGCATTTCGCGACGCTGCTGCGCGGCACGGTGCGCACGATGCTGGCCGATCACGACGTGTACATCACCGACTGGCACAACCCGCGCGACATCCCGCTGACGGCCGGACGTTTCGGTTTCGACGAATACGTCACGCACGTGATCGACTTCATTCGCCACATCGGCCCGGACGCGCACGTGCTCGCGATCTGCCAGCCGACCGCCGCGTCGCTCGCGGCAGTCTCGCTGATGGCAGCCGGCGGCGATCCCGCGCAACCCGCGAGCCTGACGCTGATGGCCGGCCCGATCGACTGCCGCGTGAATCCGACAAAGGTCAACGAACTCGCGACGAGCCAGCCGATCGAGTGGTTCGCGCACAACCTGATCAGCGTGGTGCCGACGGGCTTCGTCGGCGCGCAACGGTGCGTGTATCCGGGCTTCGTGCAGGTGGGCGCGTTCATGTCGATGAACCCGGACCGGCATGCGGCGTCGTTCGCCGATCTGTACTACGAGCGCGCGAAAGGCGATCCGGCGAAAGCCGACACGTTGCGGCACTTCTACGACGAATATTTCGCGACGGCCGATCTCACCGCGGAGTTCTATCTGGAAACAGTCGAGAAAGTGTTTCAGCAGTACGCGCTCGCACGCGGCGAGCTGACGGTCGGCGACAGGCTCGTCGAACCGGCGGCGATTCATCGCACCGCGCTGTTGACGGTCGAAGGCGAGAAGGACGATATCTGCGCAGTGGGCCAGACGGTGGCTGCGCAGGAACTGTGTTCGGGGTTACCGTCGTACCTGAAGACGCATCACGTCCAAACGGGCGTGGGGCACTACGGCGTGTTCAACGGCAGCCGATGGGAGGCGCAGATCTATCCGATCGTACGAGCGACGATTCACGACAACGAGCCGTACGATCGCACCGCGGATGCGGAAGGCGACACAAGCGGCACCCATTACGTCACGCTGCGCGCGCTGCTCGATGCGCGCACGGCCGGAATCGATGCGGCGACCGAAGCGCAATCGGATCACGCGCACTGAACGCGGGTAGCGACACAGTGAATCGCCCCGCCGGAGTGGCGGGGCGACGTGTGCTGCTGCATCCGGATGGCGCGCGAGCGAACCGCTCGCGCGCCGGGCCGGCTCGTTACGAGCAAGCCTTGCCGTGCGACGCGTGGTAGCCCTTCGCCTTCGCGTCGGCTTCCGACATGTAGCTGCCGTGCTTCGTCTTGCCGTAGTACTTGTCGGTCGAGCAGTGATAGACCTTCGTGGTGTCGTTCGCCCACACCTTGCCCGCGCCGCCGCCCGGCGCTGCGGCGGTCATCGCGGCGGCGCCCTTCGCGGCTGCCGCGCCCGATGCCGGCGCGGCGGAAGCCGGCGTTGCGGCCGGTGCGCTCGCCGCGGCAGCGGCCGATGCGCCGTACCACGCCTTCACGCCCTTGTGGCCTGCACACGCGCCCTTCTTCGAAGCGCCGGAGTAGAACGAGCCGTCCTTGCACAGGCCGGTCGTGCCGGCCGGCGCGCTGGCCGGAACCTGCGCGAACGCACCGACCGACATACCCATGCCGGCGACCAGCGCGGCGATCAACATTGTTTTTTTCATGGTCCTCTCCTGATTTGCCTGAATGACGAAAGCGTCCGGGGCATTCCCCGGGAACCGCGACGGTTACCGCACCCAGCGGCACACGCGGTGGTGGTGGTGGTGATCGAAGTGGCACACGCGGTGCGGATGCGCTTCGGCCAGTGCCGGCACGAGCACGGCGCAAGCCAGTGCGGTTGCCGTCAGGATCTTCGCGATGCGGTTCATGGTGAAACTCTCCCGGATAGTCAGCCGGTGCTCCGGCTGGTACCTCCTTAACGCCGGTCGTCGGCAGGCCGTGCACCGCGCCGACGTGCAATTGACGATCTTTGACATCGCATCGTCGATCGACGGTCGAAGCTGACGAACCTCTTTCTTTTCTTTCGGGTTCTTCAGCTTCGTGACCGTTTGGAATTCGAATCAATAGACGCAAGCGGAAGGTCGGTCGCGGATCTGGGCGGACCATAAAAAAACCGCCTGAATGCAGGCGGTTCGTCGAAAGCGCACACCCGACCGGCACGCTACGCCCCGGCCTCGCCCCACGGCGTCGGCTCCGGCACCGCGCACGGCCCGTCGACGTCGATCGATTTGAAGTCGGCAGGCCCGACGATCTCCAGATACTCCATGTCCGGCGAGTAGTCGAACAGGTAGTGGACGATCCCCGGTGCCTGGTGCACGCAGTCTCCGGCCGCCACCAGCGTTTCCTGGTCGCCGTACATGAAGCGCGCCCAGCCCTTCAGCATGATCACGATATGGAACTCGGCCTCGTGACGGTGCCAGCCGGTGCCCGCCACCGGTGCATGATTGGCCCTGACGAGTTGCGCGACGACCTTGCCGTTCGTCGCGGCGGCGATGCCGAGATCGCGGTACAGGAAGAAGTCGCGCAGGCCCTCGCCTTGATAGGCGGTGTCCTGCGGCTTCACATGGGAAAAAGCGGTGGTGGCCGGCGTGCTCATCGCGGTGCTCCTTCATCGAAAGGATCACCCGAGACAAGCATTAAGCGTTCCAGTTTGCGGCGGCACGACACCGTGCGCTCACCGCTTGCGCCGCTCGCCAGTCAGCAACGTCTTCCGGGGTACGCTCTATCGCGGCGACCCATCGTGGAGCACGGCCGCCGTCCGGGACGAAATCTCCGCGGTGCGGAGCACGACTCGGCCGGGGATGAGCACATGACACCGACCAGAACCGAACTTGCCGCTGCATGCGATCTACTGCCCGATCGCGCGCGACGCCGCTCCTCCGCGGACACGCTCGTGCTGCTGTCGATCCACGTCGAATCGGACAACCTCGCGATCGTGCGGCGCCAGTTGCATCAGGCCGTCGGCGCCGCGCTCAATGGCTACACGGCCACGATCGACAGCCGTACCGGATGCGCGTGCATCGAATTCGAAGTCGCGCGGTCGCAGGCGTCACTCGCGATTCAACCTGAACAACGGAACGCAGTCCTATCGAAACACGATGTTCGGCCGCCGTGCTTACGTCGGCCTCCAGAGCGACCGGTACGGCGCGCTGGCGCTCGGCCGCCAGTACGACGTATACGTTCACCGACGGCCGCTACGACGACGCCACCGGCAGCCACCGGCCGAAGTGGCACCAGGTGACGCTGATGATCGACTACGCGCTGAGCAAGTGCACCGACGTGTATGCGGAAACCGTGTACCAGCACGCGTTCGGCGTGCCGTCGGGCGCGACGCTCGGGTTCGCGAACGTCACGGGGCTCGCGGCTTCGTCGACGCGCACGCAGGTGGTCGCGACAGTCGGCATCCGCCATCGGTTCTGACCGCGCGCGGGCCGGCGAAAGCCGGCCGCTCTGTGCAATCCCGCATGGACGCGCACCGGCCGAACAGGGATCATTCGGGGAATCCGGGCCGGCGCGCCCGCGAAACCGGTACACTCGGCGCCGGGCGCGCGCTGGATCGGCATTCGGCGGCGGCCCGTTGCCGACTCTGAATCGTGATCCCATGACCACACCGATCTATCAGGAAATCAAGGACTTCATCCTCGCGCGCATTCATGCCGGCGAATGGGCGGAAGGCGACCAGGTGCCGTCGGAGAACGAGCTCGCGCGCGAATTCAACGTCGCACGGATGACCGTGAACCGCGCACTGCGCGAGCTGACGGCCGAACAGGTGCTCACGCGCACGCGCGGCTCCGGTACGTACGTCGCGTCGCCGAAATACGAATCGACGCTCGTCGCGATCCGCAGCATCTCCGACGAAGTCGCCGCGCGCGGCCACGGCTATCGCGCGCAGGTGCTGCTGGTCGGCGCGGCCGTCGCCGACGCGAAGCTCGCCGACGAACTGCAGCTCGACACCGGCAGCCCGATCTTTCATTCGCGCGTGCTGCACTTCGAGAACGACACGCCCGTGCAACTCGAGGAGCGCTGGGTCAATCCGGCCTGCGCGCCCGAATACGCATTGCAGGACTTCACGACGACGACGCCGAACCAGTACCTGACGCGCGTCGCGCCGCTGCAGCGCGTCGAATACCGGATCGAGGCCGCGATGCCCGATGCCGACACGCGCCGCCACCTGACGATGGACGACCGCGAGCCGTGCCTGCTGCTGCATCGGCGTACGTGGTCGCAGGGGCTGGTCGCGTCGGTCGCCAACCTGTGGCACCCAGGCAGCCGCTACCGGTTCACCGGGCATTTCTGATCCCCGCGGGCCGGCTCACCTCGCGCGCGAACGTCCCCAGCGTTCGATCGCAGTGACGGCCCGCGTCAACCCTTCCTCCTGCGCGAGGCGCACACCGAGCGCCGTCGCGCTCGCCTTCGTCTCGCGCCGTTCGAAACGGGAGTTTCAATCGCTCGCGAAGCTGTTTATCGAAGGCGCGCAAGCGAAACGGTGATGCACGCACAAGCGCCCGGAAAGGCATCGCGTAAGCCAGCCAATGCAGCGCAACGGGCGCCGGACGTAGCCAACGCGTCGCACGTCGCACACACATTGTTACAACGAACGCACACTTCGCATGCCAAATTTCCCGCGCGGCAGTATGCTGATGCGGTACGGTTGCGCATTGTGCATCGGGCAATCCCGTAGTTTGCACGCGACACGCGCCGCCGTCTCGACCGCAATCATGCATTGCAAGGAGGGTTGTGATGGCTACCACGCATCAGCACTTCCACCTCGAACTCCGGCACGCCACCGCGCCGACCTACTTCATCAGTTACCTGTTCCCTGCGTTGCTGTTCGTCTACGAACTGCTGCGCGTCGGCCAGTGGATCCGCGATCACGGGATGCAATTCGTCGCGTTCAAGCAGATGGGCTACGAGTATCTGCTGATGCTGCTGTTCGTCGGCCTGCAAATCGTCGTCGAGGCGATCTTCCTGCTCGGCGCGGCGATGCGCAAGGATCATCGCGATTTCGAGCACCGGCTGCCGAACGTGATTCTCGGCATCGGTCTGTCGATCGGGCTGCTGGCGATCGACCTCGCGATCCAGCTTTCGTTCTGACGGCCGGCGGGCATACGCCCGCTGGCGACGTCGAGCACGCTCAGGCGCCCGCGTCGCGCAGGAACGTCGCGACGGCGGCCAACACGTCATCGGTCCGCTCGCGATGCGGCATGTGTCCGCAACGCGCGAGCAACAGGAACGACGACGGCCCCGCGACGCGCGCGGCGATCCGCTTCGGATGCACGTCGGACCCGTATTCGTCGTCCTCGCCGTGAATCGCGAGCGTCGCGCACTGCACGTGCGGCAGATCGTCGTCGAGATTCCAGTCGCGGAACGCCGGTGACAGCCACGTGTCGACCCACGCGCGCAGCACCCATTCGGCCTTGTCGCCGTGATAGCGCGCGAGCCGGTCGAGCTGCCCAGGCTCGTCGAACTGCCGCCCGGCGTCGCGAATGCCGGCCAGCGTGCGATCCTCGACGAACGCCTGCGCGGCGACCGTGACGAGCGCGCGGCAACGCGCCGGATGCGCGGCCGCACAGCCGACCGCCATCCCGCCGCCGACGCTGTGACCGAACGCGATGAACGCATCGACGCCGAGCCGTTCCAGTACCGCGGCGAACGCGTGATCGGCCTCGTCGCGCACGAACGTCGTGCCGAGCTTGCCCGGATGACGGTCCGAACGGCCGAAACCGAGGCGGTCGTATGCGATCACGTCGCGTTGCGTCGCGCTCGCGAGTTGCGCGGGGAAGTCGCGCCACAAGTCGACGCAGCCGAGCGAATCGTGCAGCAACAGGATCGGCGTGGCCGCATGCCGCGCCGGCCCCGCACGCCAGCGTTTCGCAAAGAGACGTCCTTGCGGCGTCTCGACGGTTATCTCCTCGGTCACGATATCGGTCATGTGTCGATCGTCTGCATGAAAGCGGCCGCGCGGCGGCGGCCGCATCGAATCCGGGCATGGCGGCCTGCCGGCGCGCGGCGTCAAGCAAGCCCAAGCCCCCTTTTGCCCCCGCGCTCACTCGGGCTGCGGCGGCAGGTACTCCATCTGCGCTTCGTCGTACAGCCGGTAGATCAGCGCCTGCATCGCGCGGATGTCCTCCGATTCGTCGAGCATCCGCATGCTCATGATGATCGGCGACACGAGGTTCGGATCGTCGAGCGGCTTGTAGCTGATGTCGTCGCGCTTGAGCCCGTACACGCTGTGCGGCACGACCGACACGCCCTCGCCCATCGCGACGAGGCCGAGCGCAATCTGAAGTTCACGCGTCTCGTAGATCTTGCGCGGTTGCAATGCCCGATCGTGGAAGACCGCGAGCACCTGGTCCGCGTAGCTCGGGCGCGGCGCCTTCGGAAAGATGATCAGCGTGTCGTTGACGAGATCGTGCAGCGACAGCACGGGCTTCGCGCTGTCGAGCACGTGGCCGACCGGCAGCGCGACGATCATCCGCTCCTCGCGCAGCACGACGCGCCGCACGCTCGGATCCTCGTGGCGGATGCGTCCGAACCCGACGTCGATGCGCCCTTCCTTCAGCGCCTTGATCTGGTCCATCGTCGACATCTCGTGCAGGCTCAGCTCGACGGCCGGATATTCGCTGCGAAAGCGCCGGATGATCTTCGGCAGCATCCCGTACAGCGTCGAGCCGACGAAACCGACCGACATGCTGCGCTCGATCTTGCCGACGCGCTTGGTCATCGATTCGAGTTCGGTCGTCTGCGCGAGCAGCTGCACCGCATGCGAATAGAAGAAGCGCCCGGCATCGGTCAGCTTCAGCGGCCGCGCGGTGCGCTCGAACAGCGGCACGCCGAGCGCCTCCTCGAGCTGCTGGATTTGCCGGCTCAGCGGCGGCTGCGCGATATGCAGCCGTTCCGCCGCCCGCGTGAAATTCCGCTCTTCGGCCACCGCGACGAAGTAGCGGAGGTGTCTCAACTCCATGTTCGAATCCTCCCGGGACAGGCAACGGACGCTCATCCGGCACCGCGCGGACAGCGCCCGCAACGGTCGCCCTCGCCGGCCATCCGTACCGGCCTCCTCGATCGCCTGCTTCCCGATCCCGTCACGATACCTCAGCCGGCGCCGATCCCGGCTCGAGCAGCGTCGTGCTCGCGGCGACGTCCGGGGCCGCGCAAAGCAAAACGGGAAGCCGCGAGGCTTCCCGTTCGTTCACCGACGCCGCGCCGCGGCATCGTGCCGACCGCGTCACACCTCGGTCGCATACAGCGCGTCGCGCTGCTCGTGGCTCAGCGAGTCGAGCGGTACGTCGGGCAACTGATAGCAGATCATCGTGCCGTACAGCTCGGCCAGGCAGTTGCTGCCGGCGTCGAGCGCGTAGCCGTCCTCGCCGTCCGGCGCCGGCGGATACACTTCGCGCCACGCGTTGATCGCGGCTTCGATTCGCACGATGGAAACGGGTCCGGCCTTCCGCTCGGCGGGTGATGCGCTCATGAATTCCTCTGGGTTGCGCGCTCTGCAGGGCCATGCCGGCCCGGCTGGAGCGATGAAAACGCCGGGCGTCTCGCCGGCCGCCGCGCGCCGCGCGCGCCGGATGCCGATCCGCGCCGCGCCTGTCGCGCCGGCCGGGCCACGGCCCGGTAGGGTCGGGCAATATAACCGGCTTTGACCCCGCGCAGGCAAAAGCCGGGCAAAAAAAACGGGAAGCGCGCGGCTTCCCGTTTCGTCGCCCGTCACGCGGCAACCTGCCGCGCCGGCGTCAGCCCACGGTTTCGCGGTTCGCCACCGGCTGCCGCCGCGCGCCGCGATTCGCGGCGATCCACGGCGCGATCTCCATGTCCTCGTAGCGCACGAACCGGCTCTTCTTCAGGAACCGGAAGCCGAGCCACACGACGACGAACAGCGGAATGCCGACGTAGGTCGCGGTCACGCCGGCCCAGTCGATCCGGTTCGCGAGGAACGCCTGGTAATCCTGGCCGAGCGCGATCACGAGGCACAGCACGAACGCGAACAGCGGGCCGAACGGGAACCACTTCGACTGGTACGGCAACTGGTCGAGCGAATAACCCTGCTTCACGTAGCCCTTGCGGAACCGGTAGTGGCTGACCGCGATGCCGAGCCACGCGATGAAGCCCGTCATCCCCGACGTGTTCAGCAGCCACAGGTACACGGTCTTGTCGCCGTACAGCGACGTGAAGAAGCACAGCGCGCCGACGGCGGTGGTCGCATACAGCGCGTTGCGCGGCACGCCGCCCGGCGACAGCTTCACGAACACCTTCGGCGCGCGGCCTTCGGTGGCGAGGTTGTACAACATCCGCGTGGATGCATACATGCCCGAGTTGCCGGCCGACAGCACGGCCGTGAGGATCACCGCGTTCATCACGCCGGCCGCGAACGCGAGCCCCGCGTGGCGGAACACGAGCGTGAACGGGCTCACGCCGATGTCGGTCACGTCCGTCTTCAGCAGGTTCGGGTCGGTATACGGAATCAGCACGCCGATCACGAAGATCGCGAACACGTAGAACAGCAGGATGCGCCAGAACACCTGGCGCACCGCGCGCGGGATCGTCGTGCGCGGATGCTCCGATTCGCCGGCCGCGACGCCGATCAGCTCGGTGCCCTGGAACGAGAAGCCCGCGATCATCGCGACGCCCATCAGCGCCGGCAGGCCGCCCGCGAACGGCGCGTCGCCGATCGTCAGGTTGCCCCAGCCGTTCGCCGGCGCACCCTTCAGAATGCCGAAGATCATCAGCAGCCCGACGCCGATGAACGCGACGACCGTGACGACCTTGATCAGCGCGAACCAGTATTCGGCTTCGCCGAAACCGCGCACGGTGAGCGCATTGAGCAGGAACATCACGGCGAGGAACGCCGCGCTCCACCATACGCCCGGCACGTCCGGAAACCAGTAGTGCATCACGAGTTGCGCGGCGACGAGTTCCACCGCGATCGTCACCGCCCAGTTGTACCAGTAGTTCCAGCCGAGCGCGAAGCCGAAGCCTTCGTCCACGTATTTCGCGCCGTAGGTCGCGAACGAGCCCGACACCGGCATGAACGCGGCCATCTCGCCGAGGCTCGTCATCAGGAAGTAGACCATCAGGCCGATCAGCATGTACGCGACCATCGCGCCGCCGGGGCCGGCCTGCGAGATCGATGCGCCGGACGCGACGAACAGGCCCGTGCCGATCGAGCCGCCGATGGCGATCATCGTCAGGTGGCGCGCCTTCAGCGCGCGATGAAGCTTGGGTGGGTTCGCGGACGAACCGGGTGGGTCGGAATTCGGAATGGCGGACATAAACGAGACGAACGTTGAGCGGGCCGGCATCCGTAGCCGGCGCATGCGGAATCGGAGCGCGGTGCGCGTCCTGCGATGCATTCGATGCGGCCCCGATACGCGTTGCGCGGCGGGCGCCTGCGGCGAAGCGCGGATTCTACCTGATTCGATAGGGGGCAGCCGAGGTTGCGCCGGCCGCCGCCACGCCGGAGATTTCGCGGAATCAACGGGTTGCCGCACTGGCCGGCGTCGTTTTGCTTACCGTCGCAAAAACCACGATTGCCGTCGGGTCATTCGGTTTTCATTTCTCGCGAGCCGGCACTTCATACTGTCCCGATCCGCCGAATATCGCGGCAATAGGCAAATTCGACTGATGATTATGCGATTAATCAGACAAAAGACCGACACTGTTAACTGATTCAGATCAAGCCGCCGGCGCACCATGCGGTAACGATGCGTAATCGCTGCCGAATCGCGCTCTCCACATGCATCTTTTGCATGTGCACACGAAATGCCCGAATTCGCGGGATAATGACGCCTAATTCGAAATAATCCGCGCGCGGAACCGCCAACGATGCGAGTAGCCGCCGCCCGCTCCCCCGAGGATGAAGTCATTCCCGCTGCCCGCCACGCTGCGCCGCCATACCGCGTCGCTCGTGGCACGCATTCTGTCGCCCCGCGGCGTACTCGTGGCGGGCATCGTCCTGCTGATGTTCAGTTGGGGACTTTCCACGTCGCTATTAATCGAGGCGCGACGCGACGCGTATGACCATGCGGTCGAAAATGCGCGCAACCTGATGCTGCTGATCGAACGCGATATCGCGCGCAATATCGAACTCTACGATTTGTCGCTGCAAAACGTCGTCGACGGCATGGCCGATCCCGAACTGACGACATTGCCGCCGCGTCAGCGCCATCGGCTGCTGTTCGACCGCGCGGCGACCGGCGCCTATCTC
>NZ_JBYQCG010000122.1:0-30483 GCF_057837105.1 Burkholderia sp. APQ4-4ca
GAGATGCCGACGCGCCCGCTGATCGGCGACACGACGTCCGTATAGCCGAGGTTGATCTGCGCGGTATCGACCGCCGCCTTGCCGGCCGCGACGTCCGCGGCGGCCTGCCCTTGCGTGGCGACCGCGTTGTCGTAGTCCTGCTTGCTGACCGCGTTCGCGGCGACCAGCACCTTGTAGCGCGCAACCAGCGCGTTCTGCGTGACGAGGTTCGCCTGCGCCTTCGCGAGCGTCGCCTTCGCGCTGTTCAGCGCCGCGACGTACGGCGCCGGATCGATCTTGTAGAGGCGCTGACCGGCCTTCACGTCGGTGCCTTCGGTGAATTCACGGCGCAGCACGATGCCGTCGACCCGTGCGCGCACTTGCGCGACGAGGAATGCACTGGTGCGGCCCGGCAGGTCGGTGAAGACCGGTACGGCTTGCGGCTGGACGGTGACGACGCCGACTTCCGGCGTTTGCGGCGGCGGTGCCGATTCTTTTTTCCCGCACGCGGCCAGGAAAACGGCAGCCGTCGCGACAGTGATTAAGCGGTATGGAACCCGTTCGACGCGCATGGAGCGACCTCTGTGTATAACCAATGGAATGAGTGCCGCGCCCGACCGGAGCGCAACACGGATGCGCCTCGCGGCGCAGATCGAACACCTGAATTACTGGACTGCCAGATACAGCACGTCGGCACGAGACCTCCGTGCCGACGGGGATGCCGCGAACTGCGGACTGGTACTAGGGCGGGAATCAGCAGAGTGGGATATTAACTGATTGCCACTTGGGTCATTCGATCGTAGGGTGGTATTGTATATACATTCACGAATGTATGTAAAAAGCCCGTTTGTACGCCGCCAGCTGTCCAGTCTTACGAATTGTCACCCGCGGCAAGCATAGCCCGTCTGTCCGACGGCGACGAGGGGTGGCGGACCCCATATTCACCGACGATCGATTCCATCAGGCCTGCACATGGTCAGACGTACCAAGGAGGAGGCGCTCGAGACGCGCAATCGCATTCTCGACGCCGCCGAACACGTGTTTTTCGAGAAAGGCGTGTCGCATACGTCGCTCGCCGACATCGCCAAGCACGCCGGGGTGACGCGCGGCGCGATCTACTGGCATTTCGCGAACAAGAGCGAACTGTTCGATGCGATGTTCAACCGCGTGCTCCTGCCGATCGACGAACTGAAGCGGATGCCGCCCGACGCGCCGGGCGGCAATCCGCTCGAGAAGGTGCGCCAGATTCTGATCTGGTGCCTGCTCGGCGTGCAGCGCGACCCGCAGCTGCGGCGCGTGTTCAGCATCCTGTTCATGAAGTGCGAGTACGTCGCGGACATGGAGCCGCTGCTGCAGCGCAACCGCGAGGGGATGAGCGAGGCGCTGCACATGATCGACGCCGATCTCGCGGTGGCCGTGGGGCTCAAGCTGCTGCCCGAGCGGCTCGATACGTGGCGCGCGACGCTGATGCTGCACACGCTCGTCAGCGGCTTCGTGCGCGACATGCTGATGCTGCCCGACGAGATCGACGCCGAGCAGCATGCGGAAAAGCTCGTCGACGGCTGCTTCGACATGCTGCGCTACAGCCCGGCGATGCTGAAGGACGGCGACTGACGGCGCGGCGCACCGCACGCCGCATCGCCGTGCCGGATCAGGCCGCCTTCGCGCGCCGCGCGCGGGCCCGCCGGTTCGACGCGGCCACCGAATCGCGCGCCGGCATCGGCGCGCCGGCCAGTCCCGCGATCCACGCGTCGGTCGACATCACTGCCGCGAAATTCGACTGGAACACCACCCCATACGCGCGGTGGATCTCTTCGGCGCTCACCGCACCCGCTTCGTTCTCGTAAGGCAGCGTGCCCGTCGCGTCGTTCAGGTACTCGACCTTCAGCCCCGCATGCGCCGCGTGATAGACCGTCGACGCATTGCAGTTGTGGGTCATGTAGCCGGCCACCGCGAGCGTGTCGATCCCGTGCGCGTCGAGCCACGCGGCGAGATCGGTGCCGGCGAACGAGCTTGCCTGCGCCTTCTCGATCCGATGCGCGTACGGCCGGCTGGCGACCACAGCGTGCAGCGCGACGCCGTCGCTGCCGGGCGCGAAAATCGGCGCGCCCGCCGGCGCGACGTGCTGCACCGCGATCACCGGCACGCCGGCCACTTGCGCGGCGTCGATCGCCCGGCCGATGTTCGCGAGCGACACGTCGAGCGGCGGATATTCGATCGGCAGGTTGCCCGTCACGTATTCGTTCTGCACGTCGATCACGATCAGTGCGCGGCGGTTGGCGGGACGGGAAGCGGGATGAGGGACGGCGTTCGACATGGCGGGCTCCGGGGCGGGAGGCGCTGCCCCGCTCCGGAGCGGAGCGGCCAGCAGCGCGATGCGATGCATTGTCGGGCCGCATGCCGCACGTCGATAGTGGCCCAATAGCCATTCTTCGATAAAATCGGGCCATCGCCTTGCCGGAGTCCGCCATGCCCGCCGCCGCGTCCACCCCGCCCGCGCCCTCCGCGCCGACCGTCGTCGCCGTGATCGCGTACGACGGCATCAGCCCGTTCCATCTGTCGGTGCCGTCGGTCGTGTTCGGCAAGGAACGCGACGCGGCCGCGTCGCCCGTGTTCGAGTTCCGCGTCTGCTCGGCCGAGCGCGGCCCGCTCGCGACCACGGGCGGCTTCACGATCACCGCGCCGTACGGGCTCGACGCGCTCGACGACGCGGACATCGTCATCGTGCCTTCCTGGCGCGACCCGGACGAAATGCCGCCCGACGCGCTGCTCGATGCCGTGCGCGCGGTCGCCGCGCGCGGGGCCGAGCTCGTCGGCCTGTGCCTCGGCGCCTACGTGCTCGCCGCGGCCGGCCTGCTCGACGGCCGCCCGGCCACCACGCACTGGGCGTGGGCCGATGATTTCGCGCAGCGCTTTCCGAGCGTGCGACTCGATCCCGACGTGCTGTACGTGGGCGACGGCAACCTGGTGACGTCGGCCGGCACGGCGGCAGGCCTCGACTGCTGCCTGCACGTCGTGCGGCGGCGCTTCGGCTCGGACGCCGCGAACCGGATCGCGCGCCGCCTCGTGATCCCGCCGCACCGCCAGGGCGGGCAGGCCCAATACGTGCCGCAGCCCGTCGCGGCGCATCCGCGCGATGCGCGGCTCGCTGGCCTGCTCGATTGGGTGCGCGCCCATCTCGACGCCGCGCACAGCGTCGATTCGCTCGCCGAACGCGTGCTGATGAGCCGGCGCACGTTCACGCGCCACTTCCACCAGGCAACGGGCACGACCGTCACCGCGTGGCTGCAGGCCGAGCGGCTCGCGCGCGCGCAGCATCTGCTCGAAACCACCGGACAATCGATCGACGCGATCGCGCAGGCGGCCGGCTACGGCTCGAGCGTGTCGCTGCGCCAGCATTTCGCGGGCGCGCTCGGCACGTCGCCGTCTGCGTATCGAAGGGAATTTCGCGGCGCCGGCGCCGGTGCCGACGCAGGACGGTGATGCCCGCCGTGCGGGCGCAAGGCAGGCCGTGACACGGAACCGGGCGGCTGCTCGGCCGCTCAGCCGCCGTTGAACCAGCGCGCCGCGTAAAGCAGCAGCGCGACGAACACGATCATCGCCGCCCAGGCCCACACCGGCACCGTGCCGGAATCGCGATGCCGGAGCGCGCTCGCCGCCCGTCCGCTCAGCGCGCCGCCGAGATGCGGCGGCAGCGAACGCTTCGTCGCGGCCATCAGCGATGCCGGCCGCAGAAACACATGCTGGCGTCGCTGCGCGGCGGCGCTCGCGCGATTCGGCACGAGGCCGTGCTTCGCCTGCACGACCGCGCAGAACTCGCGGAAGAACGTGTCGGTCCATTCGCGCAGCGCATTGTCGATCTGCCGCCCCGGCAACTCGGCGAGCGGCCCGCTCGCCGTCGCCCAGACCACGTACTTGATTCGCGTGGCGGTCGCGTCGTCATCCGGCGTCAGCACGAGTTCGACCTGGCCGCGCAGCGCGCCCAGGCCGTCGGCGCGCGCCTTGAAGTTGAGCACGCGGCGCGACTGCCCTTGCGCGTCGCCCTGCTCGGCGGCCACATGCGCGCGCACGTCGTAGCGGGCGCGCAGCGGGCCGAGCGGCACCGTGATCGTCAGCGCGAACTCGCCGTGCGCGAGTTTCACGAACGATTCGCAATGGTCGAAGCTCGCCCGCAGCAGCGCGAGATCCTCCAGCGCTTCCCGCACGACAGGCGGCGCGAGCGGTACGCGTAACGTGTCGTTCAATTCCATGACGCCTCCCCGATGAACGCGCGCCGCATCAGGACGTCTCGACAAGACTGTCGACCCGTGCGACATCGAAGGCGACGTAGTGCGCAAGCACGGCGGCCGCCTCCTTCGGTTCTTCATAACTCCATGCGGCGTTCTCGATCACGCCGTCTTCCGTCTGCAAGTCGAAATGCACGGCCTGCCCCCTGAACGGGCAGGCCGACGTCACGCCCGACTTCACGAGCCGGCGCATGTTGACGTCGCTGCGCGGCAGGTAGTGGATGTCCGGAAGCCCCGCTTCACGCACGGTCAACGCGCCGTGCGAATCGGCATAGGTGATGCCGCGATGGATCACGCGCACGCGATGACGGTTCGGCACGATTTCGAGTCGGGGGTCGGCTGCATCGGACATCGTTTCTCCTTCGGGCGGCCGCCAGGCCGGGCAGGAAACGAAAAAGCCACGGCACGCATGCCGTGGCTTTCATTATGGGCGAAACTTCGTCCGATTGCGCGCCGGGAGCCCGGGCCGCGCGAGCGGCTACTGCGCACTCCACTGGAACGCGGCCTTCGTGCCGCCCTTCGCGCCGACCGTGACGGCGCGCGATTCGTCGCTGCCCTGGTACGACGCATGCACCGTATAGCGCCCCGGCGGCACCTTCACGAGCATGTACGGCCCGCGCGCGTCGGTCTTCAGCACTTCGGCGCCCTTGCCGTCGACGATCCGGACGTGGACGTCGGCCAGGAACTCGCCGCCCTTGCCGGTAAAGCGCAGCGCGAGCGGCCACTGCGCCTCGCTGCGCTGGAACGCCGTCGACTCGTCCTGCCCGACGCCGCCGGACACGAAGGTGACGTCGCCCTGCTGGCGCGCGGCGGGCAAGCCGTCGGACTGCGCGTACGCGCCGGTCGCACCGGCTGCGAGGCCGGCGGCCAGCGCCGCGGCGACGGCAAATCGGGACACGTTGCGTAGATATTGCATGGCTCTCTCCTTGGGGTCGGAACACATACGGGGCACAGCGTCACGCGTTCGAGCAGCGGCCGCGCCCGCCGCGGCCGGCCAGGCCGGCCGTCGGCCGTGGCCGGTCAGCTCAGGTCGACCGGCACGAAGATCTGTGCATTATCGCGCTGGATCAGCAGAGCAAGACTGTTGCCCGCGCCCTTCACCGCGTCGCGCAATTGCTCGGGGCTCGTGACCGGGCGGCCGTTCACCGCGAGGATCACGTCGCCGGGCTGGATGCCCGCGTTGGCGGCCGGGCCGCCGGCCTGCTGCACGATCAGCCCGTGCGACAGGTTGTCCGCGTTGCGCTCCTGCGGCGACAGCGGCCGCACCGCCACACCCAGGCGGCCCTGCTCGACCGGCCCGCCGTCGTTCGACGCGAGCTTCGCATCGGCCATCGCGCCGAGCGTCACGCTGATCGACTTCTTCGACTTGTCGCGCCAGATCTGCAGCTCGGCCGTCGAACCCGGCTTCAGGTTCGCGATCTGCGCGGGCAGCGACGTCGAATCGGCGACCGGCGAACCGTTGACGGACAGGATCACGTCGCCCGGCTGCAGGCCGGCCTTCGCGGCCGGACCGTTGGCGTCGACCGAGCTGACGAGCGCGCCGTCCGGCTTCTGCAGCCCGAACGAGCTCGCGAGCGTCTGGTTCAGCCCCTGCACGGCGACGCCGAGACGGCCGCGGCTCACGTGGCCCGTCTTCACGAGTTCGTCCTTCACCTTGATCGCCTCGTTGATCGGAATCGCGAACGACAGGCCCTGGAAACCGCCCGTCTGCGAGTAGATCATCGAGTTGATGCCGATCACCTCGCCCTGCAGGTTGAACAGCGGGCCGCCCGAGTTGCCGGGGTTCACCGGCACGTCGGTCTGGATGAACGGCGTGTAGTTCTCGTCCGGCAGCGCGCGCGACTTCGCGCTGATGATGCCCGACGTGACCGTGTTGTCGAAGCCGTACGGCGAGCCGATCGCGACGACCCACTGGCCGACCTTGCTCTGCGCCGGATCGCCGATCTTCACGGTCGGCAGGCCGCTCGCATCGATCTTCAGCACGGCGACGTCGGACTGCTTGTCGGAGCCGACGACCTTCGCCTTGTATTCGCGCTTGTCGGTCAGCTTGACCGTGACGACGTTCGCGCCGTCGATCACGTGCGCATTGGTGAGGATGTACCCGTCCGAGCTGACGATGAAGCCCGATCCGAGGCTCGCGCTCGGCTGGTCGTCCGGCTGCGCGTCGCCGCCCATGCCCGGCACCTGGCCGTAGAAGTGCTTGAAGAACTGGTAGAACGGGTCGCTCGGATCGATCGGCAGTTGCTGCTGCGGCATGCGCCGCGACACCTGCTTCACGACATGCTTCGCGCTGATGTTCACGACCGCCGGGCCGTACGTCTCGACGAGCCCCGAAAAATCGGGAATGCCGGTCTTGGCGGCGGCTTCGGCCGGCATCATGGCGGCCTGCGCGGGCGTGATGATCTGCGGATCGGCGCGGCGGGTACCGGCGAAATAGCCTGCCGACAGGGCGGCCGCCACGGCGACCGCGACGGTGCCGCGTGCAAGGAATCGGGTATTCATCGTAGGACCTCCTCGTTGTTAGGACGCAGCGTAACGACCCTGACTTAAAGGAGGCTTAATCAGCCTTAAGCGGGGCTTAAGCGGCTTCCGGCGCCGGGCCGGGCCGCGCCATTCAGACGGATTCGGAAGGCTGCGGCGCCTGGGCCGGCATCTCGGCATCGCGGAACACCACGCTGACGAGCAGGCCGCCCGCGGCCGCATCGCCGAGCGACACCGTCGCGCCCTGCTGCGCCGCCACGCGCTTGACGATCGCGAGCCCGAGCCCGCTGCCCGACACGTCGGTGCGCGCGCGCGCCGTGCTGTCGCGATAGAAGCGGTCGAACACGCGCTCGCGCTCGTCGGCCGGAATGCCCGGCCCGCTGTCGGCGATCTGCACGCATGCGCGGCCGGCCGCGTCGCGCGTCAGCGATACGTCGATGCGGCCGCCGTCCGGCGTGTACTTCACCGCGTTGTCGAGCAGGTTGCCGAACATCACGCGCAGCGCGCCGACGTCCGCGACGACGCTCGCCGCGCGCGTTTCCTCGAAGCCGAGATCGATGTCGTGCCGCTGCGCGAGCGGCGCATGCGCGGCCACGCATTCGGCGAGCAGCGCCTGCAGGTCGACCGGTTCGCGCATCGTCGCGCCGTCCGGCTCCGCGCGTGCGAGCGCGAGCAACTGCTCGGTGAGACGCGTCGCGCGCGACACGCCGTCCTGGAGATCCGCGATCGCCTCGCGGCGCGACGCATCGTCCTTCGCGCGCGCGACGAGCTGGGCCTGGATCTGCACGGCCGCGAGCGGCGTGCGCAATTCGTGCGCGGCGTCGGCGACGAACGCCTTCTGCGTGTCGAGCGCCGACGACAATCGCGCGAGCAACCCGTTCAGCGCCCGCACGAGCGGCTGCACCTCGAGCGGCAGCCGGCCGTCGGGCAGCGGATCGAGCGCTTCCGGCCGGCGCGCCTCGACCGCGCGCGTCACGCGGCCGAGCGGCGCGAGCCCGCGCCCGACGATCCCCCACACGGCCGCGCCGAGGAACGGCAGCAGCACGATCAGCGGCCACAGCGTGCGCAGCGCGACGTTCGCCGCCAGCCGGTTGCGCACCGACAGCGGCTGCGCGAGCTGCACGACGTTGTCGCCGACGATCGCGCCGTACACGCGCCATTCGCCGCGATCGGTGCGCTCGGTCGAGAAGCCGAGCTCCGCGCGCGGCGCGATCGGCGCGCGCGGATGCGAGAAATACATCAGCACGCCGTTGCGGTTCCAGATCTGGATCACGATGCCTTCGTCGCCGTTGGTGCGCGAGCCGAACACCTGCGAGAACGGCTCCGACGGCAGCGCCGCGGCGATTTCCTGCAACTGGTAGTCGAACAGCTCGTTCGCCTCGGCGAGCGCCTGCCGATAGATGAGCCAGCCCGCCATGCACACGCCCGCGACGACGATCGCGAGCAGCCAGATCAGCAATTGATGACGAATCGACCGCACGCGTCAGCTTTCCTTGACGACCATGTAGCCGAGCCCGCGCACGTTGCGGATCAGGTCCGAGCCGAGCTTCTTGCGCAGCGCGTGGATGTAGACCTCGACCGTGTTGCTGCCGATCTCCTCGCCCCAGCCGTACATCTTCTCCTCGAGCTGGCTCTTCGACAGCACCGCGCCCGGCCGCGCGAGCAGCGCCTCGAGCAGCGCGAACTCGCGCGCGGACAGCGCGACGGGCGCGCCGTCGAGCGTCACCTGGTGCGAAGCCGGGTCGAGCGTCAACGCGCCGTGGCGGATCAGCGACTCGCTGCGCCCGGCCTGGCGGCGAATCAGCGCACGCATCCGCGCGCCCAGCTCGTCGAGATCGAACGGCTTGACGAGGTAATCGTCGGCGCCCGCGTCGAGCCCCTTCACGCGATCGGCGACCGCGTCGCGCGCGGTGACGATCAGCACCGGCAGCGCCAGCCCGCGCCCGCGCAGCGTGCGCAGCACGTCGATGCCGTCGCGCTTCGGCAGTCCGAGATCGAGCAGCAGCAGATCGTACGTCTCGCCGCCGAGCGCCGTCAGCGCGGCGTCGCCGTCCTGCACCCAGTCGACCGCAAAGCCGTCCGAGCGCAGCGCCTTGCGCACGCCCTCGGCAATCATTCGATCATCTTCGACAAGCAGAATCCGCATCGGGCCACGCATCCATGGGGCGAGTCAAACACGGCGACCATTGTAGCGCCGCGAATCGCGTGCGCGGCACCCTGCAATGCAACAGTAAGGCGGATTGCAAGGGGCGGGCCGCGACTTGTCTCTACAATGTGCGCTTCGGCGCTCCCCGCGCGCCCTGCCCGAGCCCCCGCTTTTCCCGTATTCGCCCATGCCGATTTCCGATCTTTCCGCCCGGTTCGCCCCTCGCGCCCACGTCTGCCTGCGAGCGGCCGCCGTCGTCGCCACCTGCACCGCCCTCGCGTTCGCGCCGCCCGCGCAGGCCCGCAAGAAATCCCACAAGGAAGCGCGCAAGACCGCCGTCGTGTCGCCCGCCGCGCGCGCGGCCGGCCTGCCTGCATCGGTGCTCGTCGCGCTGCAGCGCGCGAAGGTGCCGGCATCGGCGATGAGCGTCGTGGTCGAGCGCGTCGGCGATCCGCAACCGCTGATCGCATGGAATGCGAGCCGGCCGATGCTGCCGGCCTCGACGATGAAACTCGTGACGACCTTCTCGGGCCTGTCGATCCTCGGCCCCGACTACCGCTGGCGCACGACCGCGTACACGGACGGCACGATCGACCCCGACGGCACGCTGCAGGGCAACCTGTACATCAAGGGCACCGGCGATCCGAAGCTCGTGCCCGAAGAGTTGATCGACCTCGTCGACAAGCTGCGCAAGGCGGGCGTCAAGCGCGTGGCGGGCGGCCTCGTGCTCGACAAGAGCTATTTCGCGGCATCGACGCGCGACCTGCCTTCGTTCGACGACGATGCGAGCGCGCCGTACAACGTCGGCCCCGACCCGCTGCTGTATGCATTCAAGGCCGTGTCGTTCACGGTCACGCCGGGCGAAGACGGCAAGGTCGCCGTCGACGTGCTGCCGCCGCTCGCGGACCTGTCGATCGACAACCAGCTCGTCGAAGGCCCGGGCTCGTGCAGCGCGGCGGCCGCGGCCGCGCGCCCGACGCTGACGGCCGGCGGCGGGATCATGACCGCGTCGTTCGCCGGCGACTATCCGCTGCGCTGCGGCGCGCACACGACCAACCTCGCGATCCTCGATCACACGACGTTCTTCGCGCGCGGCTTTCTCGCGCTGTGGCAGCAGGACGGCGGCACGATCGCGGGGCCGGTGAGCGAAGGCAAGGTGCCGACCACCGCGCGGCCGCTCGCCGTGCATCACAGCCCGGTGCTCGGCAGCATCGTCTACGACATCAACAAGTTCAGCAACAACGTGATGGCGCGCAACCTGTTCCTGACGATCGGCGCGGTCAGCGGCAAGCCGCCCGCGACGCCCGAGCAGTCGAGCCGCGTGATCCAGGCGTTCCTGCAGAAGAACGGCATCGCGATGCCCGACCTCGTGCTCGAGAACGGCTCGGGGCTGTCGCGCGAAGAGCACGTGAGCGCGCTGTCGCTCGCCGCGCTGCTGCAAGCCGCGAACGCGAGCCCCGTCGCGCAGGCGTTCGTCGATTCGCTGCCGATCGCCGGCATCGACGGCACGATGAAGAACCGCCTCACCAACGCCGGCGTGCTTGGCAACGCGCACATCAAGACCGGCACGCTGCGCGACGTGCGCGCGATCGCCGGCTACGTCGCCGGCGCGGACGGCCAGAGCTACGTCGTCGTCAGCTTCATCAACGACGATCGCGCGGAAGGCGCACGCGCCGCGCACGACACGCTGCTCGAGTGGATCTACGCGGGCGCGCACTGACGATCGGCGCACCGTGCAGCGGGCCGTCGCGACACGGCGGCCCGCGCCCCCCACCGCGTCGCCCGCGAAATTTCGCGCTGCGCGGTTTGAAACGCCCCCCGCCACCGTCGCGCGACGCCCCGCGCGCGCGCCGCGTCCGCAAAACGGGGCCGCACCGCCCGGCCCCGTGCAGTAGGGATTCCGTAGAAACCCTGTCCTCAGAGGGAACCCTCTACGCTGCCCCCTCGCCTAGCGCGTGACGATTGCGTAGGCTGTTGGCCTGACCGATATCTACAACGGGCCACACGCCCGGCCTCATGGCTTGCAGGGGAACGAAGGAGACACTCGCCCATGCGATTCGACGTCGAATTGCTTCTGCTCGCGCTGGCGCCCGTCTTCCTGCTCTGCATCGCGTGGGAGGCCTGGCACCTCGCCCGCACCCGTGCGCAGGACCGCATCTATGCGTGGCGCGACACGCTGTGCAACGCGGCGCTCGCGCTGATGCACCAGGGCGCCGACAAGCTCGCATGGCTGTTGGTGATTCCCGTCTATGCGTACTGCTACCGGCACTATCGTCTTTACACGTGGCACGACGGCTGGCTGTCGTTCGCGGTGCTGTTCGTCGCGCAGGACCTCCTCTACTACGTGTTCCATCGCGCGAGCCATCGCGTGCGCTGGCTGTGGGCCGCGCACGTCGTGCACCACTCGTCCGAACGGATGAATTTCTCGACCGCGTTCCGCCAGAGCCTGATGTACCCGGTCGCGGGCATGTGGCTGTTCTGGCTGCCGCTCGCGTTCGCGGGCTTCCCGCCGCAACAGGTCGTCGGCATCGTGCTGATCAACCTGGCGTTCCAGTTCTTCGTGCATACGCAGGCGATCGGCAAGCTCGGCTGGCTCGAATACGTGCTGAACACGCCGTCGATCCACCGCGCGCACCATGCGCGCAACCCGCGCTACATCGACCGCAATTACGCAGGGGTCCTGGTGATCTGGGATCGCCTGTTCGGCAGCTATGTCGACGAAACGCCCGACGATCCGCCGCAGTACGGGATCGTCGAGCGGCTCGGCTCGAACAACCCGCTCGTCGCGACGTTCCACGAGTGGGTCGCGATGGCGTCCGACGCGTGGCGCGTCGGCGGATGGCGCAACAAGCTGCGCGCGATTTTCGGCCCGCCCGAATGGGCGAGCGCTTATCATGCGCAGATTGCCGAGGCCGCCAACCAGGATCCGCGCACCGTGCCGCAGGCGGCTGCGCGCGACCGATAAACCGTTTCAGCCAACGGCCGCCGCGCAGCCCGGAACCGAGCAGGCACGCGGCAGATGAGAAACACATCAGGGCCATATCTACGAGGAGATAGAACGATGCAGACACAACAACACGCACTTTCCCGCACGCGTCAGCGCATGCTGCGCACCGCGCAGGTCGCGATCGCCGGCGCCGCGCTCGCGCTGCTCGCCGCATGCGGCGGCGGCGACGACAACAACGGCAGCAGCGCGTCGAACACGCCGCCGTCGGGCGTGAAAATGCAGATCGTGTCGTTCGGCGACAGCCTGTCCGACGTCGGCACCTACTCGCAGATCAAGCTCGGCTTCGGCGGCGGCCGCTTCACGACCAACCCGGGCCAGGTATGGACGCAGAACGTCGCGCAGTACTACGGCGACACGCTGCAGCCCGCGAACCAGGGCGGCTTCGGCATCCCGCTGCAGGCCACCGGCGGCCTCGGCTACGCGCAGGGCGGCTCGCGTGTGACGCTGCAGCCGGGCATCGGCCATGCGGACGCCAGCGTGCCGAACCCCGACTACGCGCAGGCCACCACCACCCCGATCGCCGATCAGGTCAAGCAGTACCTGACGCAGCACGGCAGCTTCAACGCCGGCCAGATCGTGCTGATCAACGGCGGCGCGAACGACATCTTCTACCAGGCCCAGGTCGCGCAGGCGCAAGGCAATACGCCGGCCGCGCAGCTCGCGGCGGCGCAGGCGATCGGCCTGGCCGCGCAGCAGCTCGGCGGGATCGTCCAGCAGATCGTCGCGGCGGGCGCCACGCACGTGTTCGTCGCGAACGTGCCGGACATCGGCGGCACGCCGCTCGCGCTGCAGGGCGGCACGCAGGCCGCGTTCACGCAACTGTCGGGCCTCTTCAACCAGACGCTGGCCGGCACGCTGGCCGCGCTGAAGGTCGACACGACGAAGGTCGCGGTGGTCGATTCGTTCACGTGGCAGGATGGCATCGCGGCCAACTACCAGGCGAACGGCTTCAGTGTGAAGAACACCGATACGGCCTGCAACCTGAAGGCGATGGTCCAGGCCGCGACGCAGTACGGCGTCGCGAACGCGACCGCGTTCGGCTCGTCGCTGTTCTGCTCGCCGCAGACCTACACGGTCGCGAACGCGGACCAGACCTACATGTTCGCCGACACGGTCCACCCGACCACGCGCCTGCATGCGCTGTTCGCGCAGTACGTCGAACAGCAGATCGCGAAATCCGGCGTCGGCAAGTAAGCCGCCGGCCCCGCGCTCAAACGAAAACGCCTGACCGGTTCGCGCCGGTCAGGCGTTTTTTCATTGTCGAGCGGAAGGCGAAGACTGCGTCAGTCGCGCGCTTCGAACGCGGCCGCCGCGCGGCCGAGGCGATCGTTGACCGCGATCCATTCGACGGTCTCGGGCAGCTTCTCGACGAGGATGCGCGCGACCTGCGCGCGATCGAGCGCCCGCAGCATCCCGTACAGGTCGCGTGCATAGGCCTGCGGATCTTCCGGCGCCGCGATGAAATGCACGCCGTCGGCCTGCGCCCAGTGCGCTGCCCGCGACGCGCGGGCGACGAGCGCGACGCGCTCGCCGTCGGTTTGCGCGGCCGAGAGCAGCGGCTCGAGCGCGTCGAACGGCAGCAGCGCGAGCGGCGTGCGCGGCGCGTAATGCGCTTTCAGCGTGCCCGACGCGCGCGGCGCGGTCGCATCGCTGCCGTCCGGCAGCTTCGGCGCGCGGCCGAGCACGTCGGCGATCTGTTGCGGCGTCACGTGGCCCGGGCGCAGCAGCGCCGGGAAACCGCGCGACAGGTCGAGGATCGTCGACTCGATGCCGACTTCGGATGCGCCGCCGTCGAGCACGTGCACGGTATCGCCGAATTCGTCGCGCACGTGCTGCGCGGTCGTCGGGCTCACGTGGCCGAACCGGTTCGCGGACGGCGCCGCCACGCCGCCGTGGCCGCCGCGCCGGGCGCTGAACGCGGCCAGCAGCGCCTGCGCGACCGGATGCGACGGACAACGCAGCCCGACCGAATCCTGCCCGCCGCTCACGGCATCCGGAATGCGCGCGTGGCGCTTCAGGATCAGCGTGAGCGGCCCCGGCCAGAATGCATCGATCAGCAAGTGCGCGTCGGCCGGCAGGTCGTCGGCCCAATAGCCCGGATCGCCGCCGGGCGGCAGATGCACGATCACCGGATGGTTCGCGGGCCGCCCCTTCGCCGCATAGATGCGCGCGACGGCCTCGGGGTTCGCCGCGTCGCCGCCGAGCCCGTAGACGGTCTCGGTCGGAAACGCGACGAGCTGGCCCGCGTCGAGCAGCGCGGCGGCCGCGTCGATCTGCGCGGGCGTCACGTGCTTCGGGAGATCGATGGACATCGGCGCGCGCCTCAGTCGAGCGGCACGCGCAGCAGTTGCGCGCATGCGGTGGCCGCGGCGACGGCTTCGTCGCGCGTCTCGGCGGTGAAGTTCACGTGGCCCATCTTGCGGCCGACGCGCGCCTCTTCCTTGCCGTACAGGTGCAGGTGCGCGGCCGGCATCGCGGCGACCGTGTCCCACGGCGGCGTGACGGCGTCGGCCGCCGCACCGTTGGGAAACCACACGTCGCCGAGAATGTTCAGCATCGCCGACGGCGAATGCTGGCGCGGATTGCCGAGCGGCATGCGCGTCATCGCGCGCACCTGCTGCTCGAACTGGCTCGTTGCGCACGCATCGACCGTGTAGTGGCCGGAGTTGTGCGGGCGCGGCGCCATTTCGTTCGCGACGAACGAGCCGTCTTCCAGCACGAAGAATTCGACGCACAGCACGCCGACGTAGCCGAGCGTATCGGCGATCCGGATCGCCGCCTGCTGCGCTTCCTCGACGCGCGCCGCGTCGGCGGCCGGCGCCGGCACGACCGTCAGCGCGAGGATACCGTTGTGATGCACGTTCTGCGCGAGCGGGAACGCGGCCGAGCGACCGTCCGCGCCGCGCGCGATCAGCGCCGACACTTCGTATTTCAGCGGCAGGCGCTTCTCCAGCACACACGGCACGCCGCCGAGCGCGGCATGCGCGTCGCGCGCTTCCTGCGCGGTGGCGACGCGCACCTGGCCCTTGCCGTCGTAGCCGAGGCGGGCCGTCTTCAGGATGCCCGGCAGCACCGCCGTGAGCGCCGCATCGTCGAGCGCGGCGAGCGCCGCCGCCGATTCGATCACGACGTGCGGCGCGACCGGCACGCCCGACGCCTCGATGAAACGCTTCTCCGCGATGCGATCCTGCGCGACCGCGACGCAGCGGCCGGCCGGTGCGACGAACGTCGTGCGCGCGAGGAAATCGAGGCTCGCGGCCGGCACGTTCTCGAACTCCGTCGATACGGCGTCGCAGAGGTCCGCCAGTTCGGCGAGCGCGGTTTCGTCGTCGTACGCCGCGCGCAGGTGGCGATCGGCGACCGCGCCGGCGGGGCTCGTCGGATCGGGATCGAGCACGGCGACGCGATAGCCCATCGACTGGGCGGCAAAGCAGAACATGCGGCCGAGCTGGCCACCGCCGACCATGCCCAGCCACGCGCCGGGCAGGATCGGGGAAACGGAATCAGGAGTTGCGGTCATGTCAGTGGTCGGTCGCGGCGGCACGCGAAAAATGCCCGCCGCAGTAGGAAAATCCGGCGCCGGCCGCAGCGTGCGGCCGCGCGCCATGCCGTCATTCCAGCGGCGGCAGCACCATCGCGTGCGCGGCTTCGTTCTGGCGCACGCGGAACGCGGCGAGCCGGTTCGCGTAGTCGACCGAGTTGCCGGACAGGATCGACACCGCGAACAGCGCGGCATTCGCGGCGCCGGCCTCGCCGATCGCGAACGTCGCGACCGGCACGCCCTTCGGCATCTGCACGATCGAGTGCAGCGAATCGACGCCCTTCAGGTACTTGCTCGCGACCGGCACGCCGAGCACGGGCACGGTCGTCTTCGCGGCCAGCATGCCGGGCAGGTGGGCGGCGCCGCCGGCGCCCGCGATGATCGCGCGCAGCCCGCGCTCGCGCGCCTTCTCCGCATAGTCGAACATCTCGTCGGGCATCCGGTGCGCGGACACGACCTTCGCCTCGTACGGCACGCCGAATTCCTGCAGGATGGCGACCGCATGCTTCATCACGTCCCAGTCGGAACTCGAGCCCATCAGCACGCCGATGAGCGGCGCGCTGTGCGTGTGGGCGGTCTGGACTTCACTCATTTCGTACGTTCCCTCTGTCAGGCGAGCGACTGGCCCGTGATGCGCTCGAGCGCTTCCTGGTACTTCGCGGCCGTCTTCTCGACGACGTCGGCCGGCAGCGCCGGCGCCGGCGCGGTCTTGCCCCACGGCTGCGCCTCGAGCCAGTCGCGCACGAACTGCTTGTCGAACGACGGCGGGTTCGTGCCCACTTCGTACTGGTCGGCCGGCCAGAAGCGCGACGAATCGGCGGTCAGCACTTCGTCCATCAGGTACAGCTTGCCGTGGTTGTCGAGGCCGAATTCGAACTTCGTGTCGGCGATGATGATGCCGCGCGTCGCCGCGTAGTCGGCCGCTTCCTTGTACAGGCGGATCGAGATGTCGCGGATCGTCGCGGCCAGCTCGGTGCCGATGCGGCGTTCGGTTTCCTCGAACGTGATGTTCTCGTCGTGCTCGCCCATCTCGGCCTTCGCGGCCGGCGTGAAGATCGGCTCGGGCAGCTTCTGCGCGTTCTGCAGGCCCGCCGGCAATTGCACGCCGCACACGGCGCCCGACGCCTGGTATTCCTTCCAGCCGCTGCCGGCCAGGTAGCCGCGCACGACCGCTTCGATCATGATCGGCTCGAGGCGCTTGACGACCACGCCGCGGCCCTTCACCTGTTCGACCTCGTCGGCCGCGACGACCGCTTCCGGCGCGTCGCCCGTCAGGTGGTTCGGCACGATGTGCGCGAGCTTGTCGAACCAGAAGTTCGCCATCTGGTTCAGCACGCGGCCCTTGTTCGGAATCGGCTCGCCCATCACCACGTCGAAGGCCGACAGGCGATCGGTCGTGACGATCAGGAGCTTGTCGTTGCCGACCGCGTAGTTATCGCGAACCTTGCCGCGACCGAGGAGCGGCAGCGAGCGGAGCGTGGATTCGTAAAGGGTAGACATCGTCTTTTCGCAGATAAGGAGCCAAACAAAAAGGGAAACGCCGTTCCCCGCGGCAGGCGGGAACGGCGGTCTTGCAATACGTCGGCGAACCGGCGGGCGCCACGCCCGGCTGGCTGCCGGCCGGCCCTTGTTCGGCCGGACGGAACGGCTGCCGGGGCCGGATCGGATCCGGCCACCCGGGCGGCCAGCCCGTGCCCGGCGGCAGAACCGGGCGGGGCAATCGTACTACAGTCTCAGCGCACGACCTGCGCGAGCGCGCCCGACTTGTACTGCTCGGCGATCTTGTCGAGCGACACCGGCTTGATCTTGCCGGCCTGCCCTTCGCAGCCGAACGCGAGGTAACGGTCGACGCACACCTTCTTCGCGGCTTCGCGCGCGGGCTTCAGGTAGTCGCGCGGATCGAACTTGCCCGGGTTCTCGAACAGGTAGCGGCGGATCGCACCGGTGATCGCGAGACGCAGGTCGGTGTCGATGTTGATCTTGCGCACGCCGTGCTTGATGCCTTCCTGGATTTCCTCGACCGGCACGCCGTAGGTTTCCTTCATGTCGCCGCCGAATTCGCGGATCTCGGCCAGCAGTTCCTGCGGCACCGACGACGAACCGTGCATCACGAGGTGCGTGTTCGGAATGCGCGCGTGGATTTCCTTGATGCGCTGGATCGACAGGATGTCGCCCGTCGGCTTCTTCGAGAACTTGTACGCGCCGTGCGACGTGCCGATCGCGATCGCGAGCGCGTCGCACTGCGTGAGCTTCACGAAGTCGGCGGCCTGCTCCGGATCGGTCAGCAGCTGCTCGCGGGTCATCGTACCTTCCGCGCCGTGGCCGTCTTCCTTGTCGCCCTTCATCGTCTCGAGCGAGCCGAGCACGCCGAGTTCGGCTTCGACCGTCACGCCGATCGAGTGCGCCATCTCGACGACCTTGCGCGACACGTCGACGTTGTACTCGTACGACGCGACCGTCTTGCCGTCGGCTTCGAGCGAACCGTCCATCATCACGCTCGTGAAGCCGCTTCGGATCGCCGCCGTGCAGACCGCCGGCGACTGGCCGTGATCCTGGTGCATCACGACCGGGATGTGCGGATACGATTCGACCGCCGCTTCGATCAGGTGGCGCAGGAACGGCTCGCCCGCGTACTTACGCGCGCCGGCCGATGCCTGCATGATCACGGGCGCGCCGACCTGATCCGCCGCCGCCATGATCGCCTGGACCTGCTCCAGGTTGTTCACGTTGAAGGCCGGCAGGCCGTAACCGTGCTCTGCCGCGTGGTCCAGCAATTGACGCATTGATACGAGAGGCATTGTGGAACTCCTTGGAATGAAAACCGGTGCGCCCTGACGCCGGCGCGGCGCTCGCTCCCCTCTGAACCGGGACGGCGCGGCGCGGCTGAGCGTCGAATAGCCGCATTTTATCGCGAAGCGCCTCCGATTCCGACCGCCCGGTGGCGCCCGCTCGCAATTTGTTACGTTCGCACGGCACAATCGGGCCAAAAAGGAGAAAAAAAGCCGCGCGGGGCTTCGGACCCCGCGCGGCTTTGCGCAAAAAACGGTGCCGGATCGATGTCGACCGACCCGGGCTGCCGGCCCGCGGGCCGGCTCGATGCGGCTCAGCGGGCGCTCAATAGTGCTCGCCCACGCGAACGATCTTCAGCGTGTTGGTGCCGCCCGCCTGCCCCATCGGCTCGCCGACGGTCAGCACGACCATGTCGCCGTGCTGCACGTAGCCCTGCTTGACGACGATCTCGAGCGCCGCCTGCAGCGCCGAATCGCGGTCGCTGTTGAAGTCGACGTGCAGCGGCGTCACGTTGCGGTACAGCGCCATCGTGCGCTCGCTGCCGACGCGCGGCGTCAGCGCGAAGATCGGCACGTGCGTGTAGTGACGCGACATCCACAGCGCGGTCGCGCCCGATTCGGTCAGCGCGATGATCGCCTTCGCGCCCAGGTGATAGGCGGTGAACAGCGCGCCCATCGCGATTGACTGGTCGATCCGCGTGAACGTGCGATCGAGGAAATCCTTGTCCAACTCGACTTCTTCCGACTTCTCCGCCTCGACGCACACGGCCGCCATCGTCTCGATCGTGACGACCGGATACTTGCCGGCGGCCGTCTCGGCCGACAGCATCACCGCGTCGGTGCCGTCGAGCACCGCGTTCGCGACGTCCGACACTTCCGCGCGGGTCGGCACGGGCGCGTAGATCATCGATTCCATCATCTGCGTCGCGGTGATCACGAGCTTGTTCGACTCGCGCGCCATCCGGATCATCCGCTTCTGCAGCGCCGGCACGGCCGCGTTGCCCACTTCCACCGCGAGGTCGCCGCGCGCGACCATGATGCCGTCGGACGCGTCGAGGATGCTCTGCAGCGCCGGAATCGCCTCCGCGCGCTCGATCTTCGCGATCATCTTCGGCTTGATGCCGTACGGCGCGCCCGCGATGTTCGCGAGCTGGCGCGCCATTTCCATGTCGGTCGCGTTCTTCGGGAACGACACCGCGACGAGATCCGCGCCGAGCGACATCGCGGTGCGGATGTCCTCCATGTCCTTCGCGGTCAGCGCCGGCGCCGACAGGCCGCCGCCCTGGCGGTTGATCCCCTTGTTGTTCGACAGCTCGCCGCCCACCTTGACGATCGTGTGGATCTCGTCGCCGAGCACGCGCTCGACGGTCAGCACGATCAGGCCGTCGTTCAGCAGCAGCAGGTCGCCCGGCTTCAGGTCGCGCGGCAGTTCCTTGTAGTCGAGGCCGACGCGCTCGTCGTTGCCGAGTTCGCAGCCCGCATCGAGGATGAACGGCTGCCCCGGCACGAGCGTCGTCTTGCCGTTCTCGAACTTGCCGACGCGGATCTTCGGGCCCTGGAGGTCGGCCATGATCGCGATCTCGCGGCCGACCTTGCGGGCGGCCTCGCGCACCATCTCGGCGCGCTGGCGGTGATCGTCGGCCGTGCCGTGCGAAAAATTGAGCCGCACGACGTCGAGGCCCGCCTGCATCATCTGCAGCAGAATCTCCGGCGAACTGGATGCCGGGCCGATCGTGGCGACTATCTTGGTGGCGCGCTGCATGAAACTCCTCATCTGGATCAAGGTGGATGCGCTGGGTGAAACGCTGCGAGAGCCGGAAGCGGCAGGCCCAGCGGCCGCCGTTCCGGGGAGCGTGCCGGTGCTGGCGCCCGGCATCGCTTTGTTCTGAATCTCGTGGTGCTGCACGGCCGCGTCGCCGGCGGCCGCCGGTGCGCGCGGGGCGGTGTTCGCCCGCGCGGGCGCGCGTGTGCGCTTGCCCGCGCCGGCCGGCTGCTCAGCTTTCGCGGAGCGCGCGGCCTTCGTCACCCCTGCGCGCGCCGCCACGCTCAGGCCGCCCGCGTTTCGAGCACTTCCACCGCCGGCAGCTTCTTCCCTTCGAGGAACTCGAGGAAGGCGCCGCCGCCCGTCGAGATGTAGCTGACCCGGTCGTGGATGCCGTACTTCGCGATGGCCGCGAGCGTGTCGCCGCCGCCCGCGATCGAGAACGCGGACGATTTGGCGATCGCTTCGGCGAGCGTCTTGGTGCCGTTGCCGAACTGGTCGAATTCGAACACGCCGACCGGGCCGTTCCACACGATCGTGCCGGCCTTCTCGAGCTGGCTCGCGAGCGCGCGGGCCGTATCGGGGCCGATGTCGAGGATCATGTCGTCCGCTTCGATGTCGGCGACCTGCTTCACCGTGGCCGCGGCCGTCGGCGAGAATTCCTTGGCGGTGACGACGTCGGTCGGGATCGGCACCGATGCGCCGCGCTCGCGCGCTTCGTCGATGATCGCCTTCGCTTCCGCGACGAGATCGGCTTCCGCGAGCGACTTGCCGATCGACAGGCCGGCCGCGAGCATGAACGTGTTCGCGATGCCGCCGCCGACGATCAGCTGGTCGACCTTGCCGGCCAGCGACTTCAGGATGGTCAGCTTGGTCGACACCTTCGAGCCGGCGACGATCGCCACCAGCGGGCGCGCCGGATTGCCGAGCGCCTTGCCGAGCGCGTCGAGTTCGGCGGCCAGCAGCGGGCCCGCGCACGCGACGGGCGCGTACTTCGCGATCCCGTGGGTGGTCGCTTCCGCGCGGTGCGCGGTGCCGAACGCGTCGTTCACGTACACGTCGCAGAGCGTCGCCATCTTCTGCGCGAGCTCGTCCGAATTCTTCTTTTCGCCCTTGTTCACGCGGCAGTTCTCGAGCAGCACGACCTGGCCCGGCGCGACGTTCACGCCGTTCTCGACCCAGTTCGACACGAGCGGCACGTCGCGGCCGAGCAGTTCGGCGAGACGCCTCGCGACCGGCGCGAGCGAGTCTTCCGGCTTGAATTCGCCTTCGGTCGGACGGCCGAGGTGCGACGTGACCATCACGGCCGCGCCGGCGTCGAGCGCGGCCTGGATGGCCGGCACGGACGCACGCACGCGCGTGTCCTCGGTGATGTTGCCCTGGTCGTCCTGCGGGACGTTCAGGTCGGCGCGGATGAACACCCGCTTGCCGGCGAGCTGGCCGGCGGCGATCAGGTCGGTAAGACGCTTGATTTGGCTCATGTTGAACAGATTGAAGTAGTGGATGGGGAAAGGGGGTTCACGCTGGACGTGCGCGGGCTGCCGCGAAAGGGCGCCGGATGCGGCCGTGGCTGGCGGTTCGCAAGACGCGCACGGGTAAAAAATCTCGAACGGGCATTCTAGCCGATCCACCCGGCAGACTGACCCGTGCGGCGGCGAATTCCGCCTATTTGGGATCGCGCGCCGGAACGGCCGGATTGCCGCAGCGCAGCAATGCGCGCGCGCAGCCGGGCGGCCCTGCCCGGGGCCGGAACGGCGGCGCCTCAGAAAATCAGGCGCAGCGCGGTGAACACGAGCATGCCGACGACGATCGTGCCGAGCATGCTGCGCCGCCACAAAAACCAGCCGAGGCCGGCGAGCGCCGCGTAGAACGGGTGGTTCGACAGCGCGAACGACAGCCCGGCCGGCGTTTCGAGCACGTCGGGCAGCACGACGGCGACCAGCGCGGCGGCCGGCGCGTAGCGCAGCGCGCGCTGCGCGCGTTCGGGGAGCACGGTGCGCTCGCCGCCGATCAGGAACAGCGCGCGCGTGACGGCCGTGACGATCGTCATCCCGACGATGACGATCCAGATCTCGGTCGCGCTCATTCGATGTCCTTTTCGTGCACGGTCTCGGTCCGGATGCGCCGCCAGTCGGCGCGCTCGACGAAGAAATCGGCCGCGCAGCCGGCCGCGAGCGCGGCGAACACCGCGATCGGCAGCGCGAGCCGGTACGGCAGGTCGAACGCGATCAGCGACACGATGCCCGCGACCGCGACGGCCGCGAGCGTCGAGCGGTTCGCGACCGCCGACACCATGATCGGGATCAGCGCGAGCGTGCCGGCCAGCTCGAGCCCCCAGCTCGCGGGAAAGATGCTCGCGAGCAGGATGCCGGCGAGCGACGACACCTGCCACGACGCCCAGCTCGCGAGCGCCATCCCCCAGAAATACGCTTCCTTGCCCGGCACGCGGCCGTAAGCGAAGCCCTGTTTCTGGAATAGCAGATAGATCACGTCGCCGTTGAAATAGCCGATCGCGAGGCGCCGCCACAGCGGCAGGTAGGAAAAATGGGGCGCAAGCCCCGCGCTGAAGATCACGAAGCGCAGGTTGACCATCGCGGCCGTGAGCAGGACCGTCCAGATCGGCAGTTTCGCCGCGAGGAGCGGCAGCACCGCGAGCTGCGACGAGCCCGCGTAGACGAACAGCGACATCGCGCTCGCCTGCCCGAGCGTCATCACGGACTTGCTCATCGCGACGCCGGTGACGAGCCCCCAGGACAGGATCGCCATCAATGTCGGGGAATAGTCGCGCGCGCCCTGGATCAGCGCGAAGCGGTCGGTGGCGGACAATCGAGCGAGCATCGGAAAGCGGGCCGCAGCGGGCGGTTCGTCGGGACGCCGGCGCCTCCTGCCGGTGCGACCCATCGTTATTGGAATCGGTACCGGACGATTATAGCGCCGGCCCCGTGCCGCCCGACCGGATCGCCCCCAAATGACGCTAAAATAAGCGTCTTTCCGGTTCAACGCTGCACACCACCCGCAGCACCTCACCGCTTCCAGGAGAATCCTATGTCAATGGCCGACCGCGACGGCAAGATCTGGATGGACGGCAAGCTGATCGACTGGCGCGACGCCAAGATCCACGTCCTGACCCACACGCTGCACTACGGCATGGGCGTCTTCGAGGGCGTGCGCGCGTACCGGACGGCCGACGGCGGCACCGCGATCTTCCGCCTGCGCGAGCACACCAAACGTCTGCTGAATTCGGCGAAGATCTTCCAGATGGACGTGCCGTTCGATCGCGAAACGCTCGAAGCCGCGCAACTCGCGGTCGTGCGCGAGAACCACCTCGAATCGTGCTACCTGCGCCCGATCATCTGGGTCGGCTCGGAAAAGCTCGGCGTGGCCGCGAAGGGCAATACCGTCCACGTCGCGATCGCCGCGTGGCCGTGGGGCGCGTATCTCGGCGAGGACGGCCTCGCGAAGGGCATCCGCGTGAAGACGTCGTCGTTCACGCGCCACCACGTGAACGTGTCGATGGTGCGCGCGAAGGCGTCGGGCTGGTACGTGAACTCGATCCTCGCGAACCAGGAAGCGACGGCCGACGGCTACGACGAAGCGCTGCTGCTCGACGTCGACGGCTACGTGTCGGAAGGCTCCGGCGAGAACTTCTTCCTCGTGAACAACGGCAAGCTGTACACGCCCGACCTGTCGTCGTGCCTCGACGGCATCACGCGCGACACGGTCATCACGCTCGCGAAGGACGCCGGCATCGAAGTCATCGAGAAGCGCATCACGCGCGACGAGGTCTACACGGCCGACGAAGCGTTCTTCACCGGCACGGCCGCCGAAGTCACGCCGATCCGCGAGCTCGACAACCGCACGATCGGCAGCGGCGCGCGCGGCCCCGTCACGGAAAAGCTCCAGTCGGCGTTTTTCGATATCGTGTCGGGCAAGAACGCGAAGTACGCGCACTGGCTGACGAAGGTCTGAGCGCGCCGCGCCACCGACCGCCCCACACAAGAGTGATAAGAGAAAGTCTCATGAGCGAAATCAAGGAAATGCCGCTGGTCGAGCTGACGGCCAAGGATCTTCCCGCCTACTGCCCGAACCCGGCCATGACGCGCTGGAATGCGCACCCGCGCGTCTTCATCGACGTATCGCACGGCGAGGCGCGCTGCCCGTACTGCGGCACGCGCTACAAGCTGCGCGACGGCGAGGTCGTCAAGGGCCACTGAGCCCGGCGGCCGGGCCCGAGGGCCTGCCGACCCGCAAGGCGGCGCAACCGGAAATCCCGGCGCGCCGCCCTTCCCCATTCTGGCAACCCGAACGCGGCGCCCGTGCGCCGTGCTTCATTACGACATCGGAAGTCGACCTGATGCGTCGAGCGCTGGTTATCGCACCGAACTGGATCGGTGACGCATTGATGGCGCAGCCGCTTTTTGCGCTGCTGAAAAAGCTCCATCCCCGCATCGCGATCGATGCCGTCGCACCCTCGTGGGTCGCGCCCGTGCTCGAACGGATGCCCGAGATCCACGATGTCTACGCGACCGATCTCGCGCACGGCAAGCTGCAGCTGCTGCGCCGCTGGCAGCTTGCGAGCGACCTGCGCGACGTCGGCTACGACGCGGCGTACGTGCTGCCGAATTCGCTGAAATCCGCGGTGATCCCGTGGCTCGCGAACATCCCGCTGCGCATCGGCTATACGGGCGAGCACCGCTACGGGCTGCTGAACGTGCGGCACGCGAACCCCGACAAGTCGGGCGAGCGGCCGCCGATGACGACCCACTACGCGGCGCTCGCGTACGCACCGGGCGCGAAGCTGCCCGAGTCGATGAAAACCCTGCCCGCGCCGCGCCTGGACGCCGACCTGAACGAGACGGCGCGCGTATCCGCACGTTTCAATCTCGATACGCGCAAGCCGCTCGTCGTGTTCTGCCCCGGCGCCGAATACGGCCCGGCCAAGCGCTGGCCGCCCGAGCACTTCGCGTCGCTCGCGACCATCGTCCACCAGTCGTTCCCGTATACGCAGATCGTCGCGCTCGGCTCGCCGAAGGATTCGGCCGCCGCGCAGGCGATCGCCGACCACGCGCCGAACGTGCGCAATCTGTGCGGGCAGACGTCGTTGTCCGAGGCATGTGCGCTGATCGCGCGCGCGAACGCGGTCGTCACCAACGATTCGGGGCTGATGCATGTCGCAGCCGCGTTGCGCCGCCCGCTCGTCGCGTTGTACGGATCGACCGATCCGCGCCACACCCCTCCGCTGTCGGACCTGGCGAAGGTACAATGGTTACATCTCGAATGCAGTCCCTGCTTCGAACGCGAGTGCCCGCTCGGCCACCTGAAGTGCCTGCGCGAACTCGGTCCCGAGCAGGTATTCGGCGATTTGCGCGGCATGCTCGTCGGGCAGCGCTGACCCTGACCGGCAGCGTCGCACGGCGCGCCGGGCAATCCGATTCACCGGTGTACGGCGGCTCCACCCGGGCCGCCGTGCTGAATACGGCGCGCGATGCGCGCGAGAGACAACCCCGATGCCACGTTTTGCCCGCCTGTTCGAAGCTGCTGCCGATACGCTGAACGCCTACTACCAGGCCGTCGCGGATGCCAATCTCGACGCGCTGCTGGCGCTGTGGATCGACGAGGATTTCGCCAGCTGCGTCTGGGCGGACGGCGAGCATCTGCACGGCCTCGACCAGATCCGCAGCGGCCTCGCCAACCGGCTCGCGACGCGCCCGGTCACGATCGAGCCGCTCGACATCCGGGTGTACGACAGCCTCGGCACGGTCGTCTATACGATCGCCGAAGCGCATCAGCAGGCCGACCTGACGGCCGAACCCGACATGGTTTTCGCGACGTACGTGATGATCCACGAACGCGGCGAGTGGCGCATCGCGCACATCCACGCGAGCCCGATTCCTGAACAAGCGGCCGGACAATTCGCCGCGAAGATCCGTCACGGGCAGGGTCCGCTGCACTGACGAAAAACGAAGCAACGCATTAGCGGGGCGATCATGAGTACGGCTTCTCCGCCCACCTCGCCGCTGACTGGGGCCCCGGCCCCCGACGACGATTCATTGCGCTATCGCGCACCGCGCTGGCTGCCCAACAGCCATGTGCAAACCATCGTGCCCGCGCTGTTCGCGCGGCGTCCGGTCGTCGCTTATCGGCGAGAGCGATGGGAAACGCCCGACCACGACTTCATCGACCTCGACTGGGTCGCGCACCTCGACAGCGCGGCGCCGGCGCCCGACGCGCCGCTGTTCGTGCTGTTCCACGGCCTCGAAGGCAGCTCCGGCTCGCACTACGCGCTTGCGATGATGGCCACCGCGCGCGCGAACGGGTGGCACGCCGTCGTGCCGCACTTCCGCAGTTGCAGCGGCGAGATCAACCGCCAGCCGCGCTTCTACCATCTCGCCGACAGCGCCGAGGTCGACTGGATCCTGCACCGGCTCGCCGCGCAGCATCGCGGGCCGCTGGTCGCGGCCGGCGTGTCGCTCGGCGGCAACGTGCTGCTGCGCTGGCTCGGCGAGCATCGCAGCGACACGTCGATCGTGCGCGCCGCGGCCGCGATCTCGACGCCGATCGACGTGCACGCCGGCGGCCGCGCGCTGTCGCAGGGGTTCGCGATGGTCTACACGCGCAGCTTCCTGAAGACGCTCAAGCGCAAGGCGCTCGCGAAGCTCGACCAGTATCCGGGGCTGTTCGACCGCGAAGCGATGCTGCAGGCCGTGACGATGCGCGACTTCGACGAGGTCGTGACCGCGCCGCTGCACGGTTTCTCGAATGCGGACGACTACTGGACGAAGGCGACCACGCGGCCGCTGCTGCCCGCGATCGACGTGCCGACGCTGATCCTCAACGCCCGCAACGACCCGTTCCTGCCCGAATCGGCGCTACCGGGCCCGGCCGACGTGTCGCCGTCCGTCGAGCTCGACCAGCCCGCGCACGGCGGCCACGCGGGCTTCATGACCGGGCCGTTCCCCGGCCGCGTCGACTGGCTGTCGGCGCGGGTGTTCGGCTATTGCTCGAAATTCGTCGACCATGGATGACATCGTCAGGCAGGCGCTCGCCAAATGGCCGAACGTGCCGCATTGCACCGGCTGGCTGCTGCTCGACCGGCGCGGCACCTGGCGGCTGCGCGACGACGCCGCGCAGGCGGCCGGCGAGCTCGGCTCGCCGATCCGGCACGCGGCGCTGAACGCGTTCATCGGCCGCAACTACGCATGCGACGCGGAGGGCCAGTGGTTCTTCCAGAACGGGCCGCAGCGCGTGTACGTCGAACTCGCCTATACGCCGTGGGTCGTGCGGCTCGCCGAGCATGACGGGCAGCTTGCGCTCACCGACCAGACGGGCGCCCCGTTCGAACCGGATGCCGCCTGGCTCGACGACGGCGGCGGCGTGCTGTTTCGCGATGGCGGCACACCGGCGCGCATCGCGGCGCTGCACGATCACGACCTCGGGCTGTTCGCCGATCACGCGGATTTCGATGCCGAGCCGCCGGTGCTGCGCTGGCGCGATGGCCGTACGCTGCCGCTCGGCAGCATCGCGTGCGCCGACGTACCGGCGCGGTTCGGCTACGTCGCCAGCCCGGCGCGCCTCGCGCGCGACGCGGCCGACAGCGGCGAGTGAGCCTCGGCGAGGCCGGCCGCGCTCGCCGCGCGGCCGCCGCTACCCGCGGCCGTTCTTCTCGTCGTCGCGCTCTTCCTTGTAGCGCGCCTCGAATTCCAGCAGCCGCGCGCCGATGATCGACTGCTCGTAGAACGACACGTCCTTCGCGTCGCGCGCTTCCTTCAGTTGCCGGATCGCCGACGGCCATGCGCCGTCGAGCGCCAGTTTCTCCGCCAGTGCCCGGCGCCGCGCGAGCACGTCGCCCTTGCCGTCGCTCGCCTTCGCGAGGTACTCCCACCAGTCCGGCTGTTCGGGGTCGGCCTTCGCCTGCGCCCGCGCGAGCGTCTGCGCTTCGCCGAAGCGGCGCGCGGCGATCAGCGCCTGCAGGTGCGCGACGATCGCCGCGTGCGACGCCGGCCAGCGCCGCTGCGCGAGCGCCGAGAGCCGTACCGCGTCGTCGGTCCGGCCCGCGCGGCGGGCGATGTCGGCGGCCAGCACGTCGAGGCTCGGCGAACTGGTCGCCGGATCGTCGTCGCGCCGCTCGCGCTCGTCGAACGCGCCGCGCGCCGATGCGAGCGCCTTGTCCGCCGCATCGTACTGGCCGAGCAGCGTGTTCGCGAGCGCGATGCCGTACCAGTTCGCCGCGACGTTCGGTGCGGTGCGATCGTCGATCTCGAGCTGCATCCGGCGCGCCTCGGCCGAGATGTCGGTCGGCGCCCGGTTCTGCAGGACGCGCAGCCGTGCACGCACGAACCCGTATTCGGCGGACTGGCGCGGCTGCCGGTACGGCGCGCGGCGCGCACGATCCTCCATGTCGGCGATCCGCTCGCCGGTCAGCGGGTGCGTGCGCGCATAGGCGGGCACGCCCGCATCGCCCGTCGACGCGCGGTCGAGCCGCTCGAAGAAGCCCGGCATGCCATACGGGTCGTAGCCGGCTCCCGCGAGCAGCTGGAAGCCCACGCGATCGGCCTCGCGCTCGGCCGACCGCGAGAAGCGCAGCTGGTTGTCGACCGCGTATGCCTGCCCGCCCATCGCGATCGCGCTGCCGAGATCGCCGCTGCGCGCGAGCACGCCGGCCAGCACACCGAGCAGCATCGTCGCGAGCGCCGTGTAGCCGGTCTTCTCGCTCGCACCGATCATCCGTGCGATGTGCCGCTGCAGCACGTGGCCCATCTCGTGGCCGACCACCGACGCGAGTTCCGACTCCGTCTGCGTCGTCACCACCAGCCCGCTGTTGATCCCGATGAAGCCGCCCGGCATCGAGAACGCGTTGATCTGCGGATCGCGCACCGGGAACAGGTCGAAGTCCGGCGTGTAGCCGCCGATGTAGCGCGCCGCCGCCGCGGCCGCGAGCCGCGCCGCCATCGCGTTCAGGTAGTCGCGCACGAGCCAGTCGTCGAGATAGTCGGGATCGCGCCGCACTTCGCGCATCACGCGTTCGCCGAGCCGGCGCTCGGCCCGCGGCGTCAGGGAGCCGCCGGAGCCGTCGCCGAGATCGGGCAGCTCCAGCGCACGCAGCGGCGCGCGCAGGCTCGCGACCGGCGCCGATGCACCGTCCGCGCCCGAGAACCGGCTCTCCGCGCCGCCGTACGTGCCGAATACGCCGGTCGCGATGCCGGACGGCACGGTGGAAATCGACGTCGCGCCGCCAACCGCCGGCTCGAGCGGCGGCGCGGAGGCGCTCTGCGCATGGCCGCCCGGCGGCAGCGCGAGCGCGGCCGACAGCGACACGGCAAGCAACTGTTTGACACGCATGGCAGGATGAAAACGACGCCGTCCCGCGCGAACGGCGCGCATCGCGGCGTTTGGTCTGAATATTCGGATCATTGTACCGGCGCCGCGACGACTGTCCCGTGCCGCGCGCGCGTCATCTGCGCCTGCGGCAACGCGAACGCCGCTGCTATGATAGGCGCCCGCTAAGCCGTTGGATCGGTTCGTCGCGCCGGCATGGCGTTCAGTGCCCGGCCGATCGCGAAGCAGGATCGAGGGACGTGCGTACGCACTCCGTTCCAATAGAGGAAGACATGTCAGGACTCACCCATTTCGATGCAGCCGGTCACGCCCACATGGTCGACGTCGGCGACAAGCAGGAAACCCGACGCATCGCGATCGCGCGCGGCACGATCCGGATGCTGCCTGCCACGTTCGCGCTGATCCGCGACGGCAAGGCCAAGAAAGGCGACGTGCTCGGCGTCGCGCGCATCGCGGCGATTCAGGGCGCGAAGCGCACGGCCGATCTCATTCCGCTGTGCCACCCGCTCGCGCTGACGCGCGTGGCCGTCGAGTTCGAACTCGACGACGCGCTGCCGGGAGTCCACTGCGTCGTGCAGGTCGAGACGTTCGGCCGCACCGGCGTCGAGATGGAAGCGCTGACGGCCGTGCAGGTCGGGCTGCTGACCGTCTACGACATGTGCAAGGCCGTCGATCGCGGGATGGTGATCACCGACGTGAGCGTCAGGGAGAAGCGCGGCGGGAAGTCGGGGGACTGGAAGGCGGAAGCGTAAGCAACTGATTCATCATCCCTTTCCGTCGTTTCGCATCCGCCGACCCGGCCTCGGCGCGTGACATCGAAGACTCAATATTTCGGAATATCCATAAACCTCCGAGAGCTTTTCTCGTAGTAAGCGGCGATTGCTTCCAAGGTCGCAGATGCGATATGCGGATTCTTTTTCGCCTGACGTGCTGAAAGCCACCACATTCCATCGTCTTTGACATATGCAGCGACAAGGCCCAGGTAGTCATCGTCGCAATTGGCTCGAAGCCGTCCGAAACATCGATCAATCAGATCAGCGGGCAATAAGAGACGGTTTCATAAAGGCTGCTGAGTCCGCTGCAAAATGTTCCAGCAGATCATGGAGCAACCGAGTTTGAGGAACGCTTCATGAATGTCGGCACGCCGTTCGAATCG
>NZ_JBYQCG010000123.1:0-12280 GCF_057837105.1 Burkholderia sp. APQ4-4ca
CAGAATGTCGGGAAAATGTCTGCATGCCGGGCCACTGCGCATCGAACGAAGCGACGCGCGTCGCAGGGCATCACGTGCCGCTCACGCGCCGGGAATCGCGAGCACCGGCATCACGTCGACCGACTCGCCCGGGAACAGCGTGAAATGCGGATGCCCGTCGAACAGCGCGGCGGCCGCATCGTGCGACGCCGCCCGCACGACGGTAAAGCCGGTCAACGCATTGGTCGTGTCGCGGATGCCGCCTGCATCGATGGCCTTGGTCTTGCCGAGCGGCCCGCCCAGCTCGACGATCGCGTCGCGATGCCGGTCGACCCACGCATGCCATGCGGCGATGCCGTCGCGCTCGCGCGTGCGCCGCTCGTCCTCCGGCAGCGCGAGCCATGCCTTCATCGCCGGGCTATCCTGGCTCCCGAGAAATACGGCGAGATACAACTGTTGTTGCGCACTCATGCCTTCTCCTCCGATGACGGACGCGGCAGGTTGCCGCGCCTCGACGTTGACAAGATAGGTTGATATCAACACAATTGCAACATGGCACGAAAAGAAAAGCTTCCCTTCGAAACGACGCTGATGGTGCGCGATTGCTGCCTGTGCCTGCACATGCAGCGCGCGGCCCGCAATCTCGCGCGCATCTTCGACGAGGTGCTGCGCCCGCTCGACCTCACCAACGGCCAGTTTTCGCTGCTGATGTCGTTGAACCGGCCGCAACCGGCGCCGATGAAATCGGTCGCGTCGCTGCTCGCGATGGACCGCACCACGCTCACGGCCGCGCTCAAGCCGCTCGAGCGGCGCGGCCTCGTCACGATCGTCCAGGATCCCGACGACGGACGCAGCCGCCTGCTCTCGCTGACGCCGGACGGGCACGACCTGCTGGCCGAAGCGTTCCCGCTGTGGCAGCAGGCGCACGCCGAGATCGAGCGACCGTTCGCGCCGGGCGAAGTCGACCAGTTGCGCGGCCAGTTGCGCACGCTGTCGATCGAACCGGGCTCACGCGACTGAAGCGCCGCGCGGATCGCACCGCCCGATTCGGTGGCAATATCGCTCGGCACGACAACCGGTCCGGTATCCACCCATCAGGAGACGAGCATGGGCAACAACGAGAAAGGCGCGATTTTCCGGTCGCTTCACCGCGCGGGCCAACCGCTGGCGCTGTTCAACGTCTGGGATGCCGGCAGTGCGCGTACGGCGGCCGACGCGGGCGCCGTCGCACTGGCCACCGGCAGTTGGTCGGTCGCGGCGGCCAACGGCTTCGCCGACGGCGAGCAGATGCCGCGCGCCTTCATGATGGACGTGCTGGAGCGGATCGTGCGCGCGACGGACTTGCCCGTCACCGTCGATCTCGAAAGCGGCTACGGCGAGCGGCCGGAGGACGTCGCCGAAACGATCGCGCTCAGCATCCAGGCCGGCGCGATCGGCTGCAATCTCGAAGACAGTTTTCCGGCCACGGGCGCACTGCGCGACGTCGACGAAGCGGCGGCCCGCCTCGCGGCAGCCCGGCAGGCGGCGGATCGCGCGGGCGCCGACTACTTCATCAACGCGCGCACCGACGTGTTCTTCACGGCCGCAGCCGATACGCACGACGAACGCTTGCTCGACGCGACGCTGGCGCGGGCCCGCGCGTATGCGGCCGCCGGCGCCGACGGCTTGTTCGTGCCGGGCCTGCGCGCACCGGCGCTGATTCGCGCACTGACGGCCGCGTCGCCGCTGCCGGTGAACGTGATGCGCGTGTCGGACACACCGACGATCGCGGAACTCGCCGATTACGGCGTGGCACGCATCAGTCACGGGCCGTATCCGTATCTGCAGGCGATGAAAGCGCTGGCGGCGCTGGTCAAGCAAGGCGGGTAACGGATTCGCGGGGGCAGGCGCCCTGCCGCACATCACACGACGGCATTCCGTGTAATCGGCGCCGGCTCCTGCGCGTCGGTGCTCGCGCGCTGGCCGCGGCGCGTGCAGCGCGCGCGGTCTGCTGCATCAGCAACGACGGCGCGCGGCCCCTGCTCGACGCGCACGCCACGGCGCGCCGGCCTATGCTCAGGATGCCTTGATGAAATCGATGAACGCGCGTAGCGCCGGCGGCACGAGACGCCGCCCCGGGTAATACAGAAAAGGCCCCGAGAACGGCCGCCACCATGGTTCGAGCACGGGTTCGAGCACGCCGCTGTCGAAATGCGGACGCACCCAGTCCTCGAACAGATGCAGGATGCCCGTCCCGGCGATCGCCGCATCGACCATCAGCTCCGTCGCCCCGCCGATCTGGACCAGCAGCGGCCCGGCCGGCGGCTCGACCCGCACGACCTCGCCGTCGCGCTCGAATTCCCACGGCGGCATCGCGCCGCTTGCGAAACGCCCGCGCAGGCACCGATGGCCGAACAGGTCGCGCGGATGTTGCGGCCGGCCATGCCGGTCGAGATAGCCGGGTGCCGCCGCGGTCGCGAACCGCTGGATGCGCGGGCCGATCGGCACCGCGATCATGTCCTGTTCGAGCCGTTCGTCGTAGCGGATGCCCGCGTCGCATCCGGCCGCCAGCACGTCGACGAAACTTTCGTCGGCCGTCACCTCCAGCCGGATGTCCGGATACGCATCGAGAAAGCGCGGCACGATCGCCGGCAACACGAGCCGCGATGCGCTGACCGGCACGTTGAGCTTCAGCGTGCCGGCCGGTCGGCCGCGGAATTCATCGATACCGTCGAGCGCCGCCGCCACTTCGGTCAGGGCGGGCCCGAGACGCGCGAGCAGGCGCTCGCCGGCTTCGGTGGGCACGACGCTGCGCGTCGTGCGGTGCAGCAGCCGTACGCCGAGCCGCGTTTCCAGCCGGCGCACGGCCTCGCTCAGCCCCGACGCGCTGAGGCCCGTCATGCGAGCGGCGTCGCGGAAGCCGCTCGCGCGTGCGACGGCCATGAACGCGTTCAGATCGCCCAGATCGGTTTGCATTGTTCGCCTTTTCGTACAGCCCGCGCGAATTATGCCCGCTTATCGCGCAGCCGACGCGTCCTTATGCTGAACGCATTCATCTCTTCGACAGGAGCAAAGTCATGCCCGACATTCGCCACACCGCCACCTTCAAGCTGGGCGATCGCGACGTCAAACGGATCGGCTACGGCGCGATGCAGCTTGCGGGCCCCGGTGTATTCGGCCCGCCGAAAGATCGCGAGGCCGCATTGACCGTATTGCGCGAAGCCGTCGAATCCGGCGTCGATCATCTCGACACCAGCGACTTCTACGGCCCGCACGTCACGAACCAGTTGATTCGCGACGCGTTGCATCCGTATCGCGACGATCTCGTGATCGTCACCAAGATCGGCGCGCGACGCGGCGACGACGCATCGTGGCTCCCCGCCTTCGCGCCCGACGAACTCGAACGGGCCGTGCACGACAACCTGCGCAACCTGGGGCTCGACGTGCTCGACGTCGTCAACCTGCGCATCATGTTCGACACGCACGGGCCGGCCGAGGGATCGATCGAAGCGCCGCTGACCACGCTCGTCGAGCTGCAGCGGCGCGGGCTCGTCCGGCACATCGGCCTGAGCAACGTCACGCCGGCGCAGGTCGCGCAAGGCCGGCGGATCTGCGACATCGTCTGCGTGCAGAACCATTACAACATCGCGCATCGCGGCGACGATGCGCTGATCGACGCGCTGGCCCGCGACGGCATCGCGTACGTGCCGTACTTTCCGCTCGGCGGCTTCTCGCCGCTGCAGTCGTCGACGCTGTCCGGCGTCGCGGCCCGGATCGGCGCGACGCCGATGCAGGTCGCGCTTGCGTGGCTGCTGCGTCGCGCGCCGAATCTCCTGCTGATTCCGGGCACGTCGTCGGTCGCGCATCTGCGCGAGAATCTCGCGGCGGCCGATCTCGATCTGCCGGCCGACGCGCTCGCGGAACTCGACCGCATCGCCAGCGGCGCCTGACGCAAGGACGGTCGCCCGGCAGCCCGTGCAGCGCGGGCCGCCGGGCCGCCGGGCCGCTCAGGACGCGACCACGCCGACCCGCTTCGGCACGCCGGTCACGATCGTCGCGACCGCCACCGCCAGCACGATCGCCGCGCCGACGAACACGCCCGCCGCGCCGTTCGCGTCGAACACGACGCCGCCGGCGGCCGCGCCCGTCGCGATCGCAAGCTGGATCGCCGCGACGATCAACCCGCCCGCGCTCTCGGCCTCGTCGGGCACGGTGCGCGTGACCCACGTCGACCACGCGACCGGCACGCCGCCGAACGCCATCCCCCACAACGCGACCAGCACCGCGTCGATCATCGGCGCGCGGCCGAGCACGACCAGCGCGATGCCGAGCACGACCATCAACGCCGGCATGCCGATCAGCATCGGCCGCAGCCGGTGTTCGAGCACGCGGCCCGCGAGCGACGTGCCGACGAAGTTCGCGATGCCGTAGCCGAGCAGGATCGCGGACAGCCCGTTCACGCCGACGCCCGCCACCTGTTCGAGGAACGGCCGCAGATACGTGAAGAACGCGAAATGCCCGGTGAACACGAGGATCGTCGCGAACATCCCGAGGCCGACGGTCGGCCGGCGCAGCACGTCGATCAGCGTGCGCAGCCGCGTGGTGCCGCTCGGCGGCATCGACGGCAGCGTGAGGATCTGCGACACGAACGCGATGCCGCCGAGCACGGCCGCGATCAGGAACACGTTGCGCCAGCCGATCAGGTGACCGAAGTAGCTGCCCATCGGCGCGGATGCAATCGTCGCGACCGCCACGCCGCTGAAGATGATCGACAGCGCGCGCGGCACCATCGCCGTCGGTACGAGCCGCATCGCGGTGGCGGTCGCCATCGTCCAGAAGCCGCCGAGCGCGATGCCGAGCACGACGCGGCCGAACAGCAGCACGCCCAAGTTCGGCGCGAACGCGACGGCGAGGTTCGATACGACGAGCAGCACCGAGAACACGAGCAGCACGCGCCGCCGGTCGATCGTGCGCGTGAGCGCCGAGATCAGCAGGCTCGTGACGAGCGCGACCGTGGCCGTGGCCGTGACGGCCTGTCCGGCCACGCCTTCGGTCACGCCGAGGCTGTCGGCCATCGGCGTGAGCAGGCTCGCCGGCAGGAATTCGGCCGTGACGAGCCCGAACACGCCGAGCGTCATCGCGAATACCGCGCCCCAGGCCGGTTCGCGGGGGGCCGCCGTCGAGGCGGCCGAGGAGATTCCGGGATTCATGCGGGGTTCCGTGTCGGCTAGGGAAAGTACTGATAAAGGCGTATCGTAAGGAACAGCGACAGGACGGTCTATGACATACAATCCGTTCTTGTTGATCGAACGTCCGTATCTCGTTATGCCCGATCCCCTTCTGCCCCCGATTCCCGATGCGCACGACCTCGTCAGCGAGCTGCTGCTGGGGATGCGCCTGAGCGGCGTCCAGTACCGCCGCATCCAGGTCGCGCGGCCGTTCGGGCTGAATTTCGGCCATGCGCCGGGCCGCGCGCAGTTCCATTTCGTCGTGCGCGGGCCGGTGCTGCTGCGCGACGCGTCGGGCGAGACGATGCGGCTCGAGGCCGGCGACGCGATCCTGTTGCCGCACGGCGGCATGCACGCGCTAGTGTCCGATCCGGACGTGCCGTGCCGCGAGATCAACGGCTTCGAGATCGCGAAGATCTGCGATACGGTCGCGTCGGTGGCGTCGGCCGGCGTGTCGCCCGCGACCTGCGCGGCGACGGAGCCGGGCGCCGGCGATGCGCTGATCTTCAGCGCGTGCATGGAACTCGACCTGGGCGGCATGCAGCCGCTGGTCGGCACGATGCCCGCGTTCATGCACGTGGGCACGCTGCTTGCCCGCTACCCGGAAATTCGCCCGATGCTCGACGCGATGGAGCGCGAAGCGTGCACGGCGCGCGCGGGCTTCGCGGGCATCCTCGCGCGGCTCGCGGACGTGGTCGCCGCGTTCATCGTGCGCGGCTGGGTCGAGTGCGGATGCGGCGACGCGACCGGCTGGGTCCAAGCGCTGCGCGAGCCGAAGCTCGGCCGCGCGATCGTCGCGCTGCATCGCGACCCGGGCCGCAACTGGAGCGTCGCGGAGCTCGCGACCGAAGCGGGCGTGTCGCGCTCGGTGTTCGCCGAGCGCTTCCTTGCGGCGACCGGGATGACGCCCGTGCGCTACCTGACCGAGCTGCGGATGCGGCTGGCCGCGCAGTGGATCGCGCGCGAGGGCGAGACGATCGAAGCGGTCGCGTACCGGCTCGGCTACGGTTCGCTCGCCGCGTTCAGCCGCGCGTTCAAGCGCGTGGTCGGCAAGCCGCCGGGCGCCGTGCGCGCGGACGGCGACGTGCCCGCCGAAGCGTAACGCCCGACGCGCGCCGCCGCGCCGCCCTGCGTCACTTCAACGCGTCGAGCCTGTCGACCAGCGCCGTCGCGCACTGCACGGCGAGCGCCGCGCAGTGCTCCACATCGACTGCCGCGCCGGCCGCGACCGTGCCTTGCACGATCCTGCCCAGCAATTCCTTCGAAAGTTCGGCGATCTCGTGATCCCGTTCCGTCATGATGTCCTCCTGCGCGTCGGCAATGGCGCTCACTCGCCGGTTCGGAGCGAATGCCGTGCCCGCGCCGCTCAACGCTGTTTCGCCCGCACGACGATCTGCGCCTGCGTGTCGCGCTCGATGCGCTCGAGCGACGCGCGCAGCGCCGCGAACTCGTCCGGCGTGCACACCTGACGGCCGAAATCCGCGTTCATCCGCCGCGTGACCTGCACGACGCGCGCGGCCGCATCGAACACGTAATGGGACGTGAAATCGACGAAGCGGTCGTGCACGGCCGCATCGGTCGGCAGGTCGGTCAGCACCACGCCCGCCGGCAGCGCGATCTGGCCGCTCTCGTCGAACGTGCCGCCGATGCAGCCCCACGGCTGCGTGCGGACGGGCTCGGCCAGCCACGTCTCGACCTGCGTCGCGATACCGCCCGTCAGGCTCGACAGCGCCGGCAACGCGGTCGTGCCGTCCGGCCACACGACATGATCGAGCGTGCCGGTCATGGTCACGTCGAACGGCCCGTCGGTCACGCGCCGGTCGCTGGTCGACAGTTGCGCGCGGCCGCGCAGGCCGCTTTGCCGCAGGCGCTCGTTCGCCAGTTGCGCAATGCGGTCGCGCGGCGCGCGGCGAAACAGGTTGCGTTCGAGTTCGGCGGTCCAGCCGTCGTCCCGCACATACGCCTGAACACGCGCGGCGCCCGGCTGCGCGGCATCGATCGCGATCCGCGCGGTGCGGGCGCGCGGCTGCGTGGCCGGCGTGCGCGACAGCACGCCCGTATCGACGAGCAGCGCCGGGCGATCCATCACGATCGGCGGCAAGTAGCCGAACGCGATGCCGGCCGTCGTCGTATCCGCGTAGAGCGCGAGATCGGGCAGCCACGTGATCGCATGATTGATCGCGCCGCCGCCGTAGCCGGGCACCGACGGCAGCGTGTACACCGCGCCGAGATTGATCAGCACCGGCTCGCTCCGAATGCCGACCGCCGCGAGCAACGCGCCGAACAGCGCGACGTGATCCTTGCAGTCGCCGTAGCGGTTGCGCAGGATGTCGGTCACGCGATGCGGCGCGGCGGCCGTTTCGCCGAGAAACAGCCCGACGTAGCGCACGTTTGCCTGCACCCAGTCGTACAGGATGCGCGCCTTGTCGCGCGGATCGGCGGCATTCGCCGTGAGCGCGCGCGCCAGTTGCACGACCGCCGGATCGTTCGCGCTCGGGTCGACGGCGGCGTTGCGGTAGCGCGCGGCGAACGCCGCGTAGTCGGGCAGCGTCGACACGACGAGCCGGTCGCCGTAGGTCGGGTAGCCGACCGCGCCGCGCTCGATGCGATCGTACGCGCCATGCCGGTAGTCGAATTCGTAGCGCGTGCGGCCGTTCGCCGTGACGGGCGGCAGCGCGACGTAGCCGCGCGCATCCGCATACAGCGGCATGTCGGCCGGCAGGTCGAAGATCAGCCGCTGGCTGTCGACCGGCTCGCGCGACGGCTCGACGGTGTAGCCGAAGTAGCCGCGATTGACCGGCTTCGTGCGGGTCTTGCGGAACGCGACGCGGGTGCTCGACCCGGCCTCGACGCCGGGGAACACGACGGTGCGCAGCAGGCCGTCCTGGAACGTCGGCGCGCCCGCCGAGCGCGGCTCCTGCACGTCGCGGATGGCGTCCGCGCCGACCGGATGCGCGACGCCGTCGCGGTCGATCGTCTCGGCCGCGAGCAGCTCGACCTTCTCGAGATTCTTGTCGAACCAGACGTAGCGCTGCGCGACCGCGTCGATGCCGTTCGCGTCGTTCGCGCGCAGCGTCGAATCGTCGTGCTCGTCGAGCGAACCGTCGTGCTGGATCACGAATTCGTGGACGTCGCTGACGAGCGTGACGGGCGCGGCATCCGCCGCGTCGGGCATGTCATGCAAAGGGTCCGCGTCGCCCGTGTCGGCCACGGCCGTACCCGCGCCGAACGCCACGGCGCACGCGAACAGGCAGGCGGTCCATCGGGAAGGAAAACGCACCACGTCGAAGTTCTCCGCGCGTTCGTTGCCGGACGTCGGCGCCGCGCGCCGTGCGGAAGTCGTCCCGCGTGACGCGTGCATGACGGCCGCCCGCGCCACCCGCACGCGGGCCGTCGTGCGAGCCAGTGTGGGCGACGTGCCGGCGAGCGTCAAGCCGCGCCATCGGGAAGGAGCCATCGTGCCGATCGACGGCGCTTTCGACATCGGTTGACCGCGTGACTGCGCTCGCGTGGCTGGGTGTGAGCGGGTTCGGCATCTTGCCGACGGCGCGGCATCTCGATGCGGCAGCATTCGGAACCGATCGACACCGCGCGGCCATGCGCGCCGCGCGATCCCTCACGCTCCCGGCGAGACGAGCCGCCCCTACGCCGGTCGCCCGAACCCGCAACGACTGATCGGCGTCAGGACGCCGTTTTCGGCGCGTCAGCGACCGGCGACGCCGGCCGCGTCGTCGCCGCCGCGCCCCGCGCCCGCCCCCTCCGACCCGCCGACCTCGGCACCTCGTTCCGCCGTCCGTCGCCCCCCGTCGCTTCGCCCGAACGCGATCCGCGCCGGCGTCCCGGTCGTGCGTTTTTCCCCGCAATTCGACATTTGTGCGCGGGCAACAATGGCGATGCCTCGCGCCAGGCGCCATGCAGGCGACCCGATTCCCGCATGGCGCCTGGCGCGGCGCGCGTCAAAAACCACAACTCACGAGGACATACCATGCAACTCCAATCTCATCCGGCATGCCGCCCGTTTTACGAAGCCGGCGAACTCTCGCAACTGACCGCCTTCTACGAAGAAGGCCGTAATGTCATGTGGATGATGCTGCGATCGGAGCCGCGGCCGTGTTTCAACCAACAACTCGTCACCGACATCATCCATCTCGCGCGCGTCGCACGCGACTCGGGCCTCACGTTCGACTTCTGGGTGACGGGCTCGCTCGTCCCCGAGCTGTTCAACGTCGGCGGCGACCTGAGCTTCTTCGTCGACGCGATCCGCAGCGGCCGGCGCGATCAACTGATGGCCTACGCGCGCTCGTGCATCGACGGCGTGTACGAGATCTACACGGGCTTCGGCACCGGCGCGATCTCGATCGCGATGGTCGAGGGCAGCGCGCTCGGCGGCGGCTTCGAGGCCGCACTCGCGCATCACTACGTGCTCGCGCAGAAGGGCGTGAAACTCGGGTTCCCCGAGATCGCGTTCAACCTGTTCCCGGGCATGGGCGGCTATTCGCTCGTCGCGCGCAAGGCGAACCGCGGCCTCGCGGAATCGCTGATCGCGACCGGCGAAACGCATGCGGCCGAGTGGTACGAAGATCAGGGGCTGATCGACGAGACGTTCGACGCCGGTGATGCGTATCTGACGACGCGCACCTTCATCGACGTGGCGAAGCCGAAGCTGAACGGCATCCGCGCGATGCTGCGCGCCCGCGAACGCGTGTTCCAGCTGTCGCGCTCGGAGCTGATGGACATCACGGAAGCGTGGGTGCATGCGGCGTTCACGATCGAGCCGAAGGACCTCGCGTACATGGAACGCCTGGTGATGCTGCAGAACCGGCGCGTGTCGAAGCTGCGCACGGTGTAATGCGACGGGCGCCGCCGATGGCCGGCGGCGCCTTTTTCCGGAACGACGCTCAGGCGATCAGCCTGAGCTTTCTCGTCTCCGCGAGCCACGCCTCGAACGCCTGCGCCGGCATCGGCCGCGCGTAGTAGTAGCCCTGCGCGTGATCGACGTCGAGCTGCTTGAGGAATTCGGCTTCCGCATGCGTTTCGACGCCTTCGGCGACCACCGCGAAATTCAGCGCCTTCGCGAGCGACACGACCGAGCGCACCAGCGCCTGCGAGCGCGGATTGCGGTCGATGGCCGTGATGAAGGTGCGATCGAGCTTGATCGCGTCGAGCGGCAGACGCGACAACTGCGACAGCGACGAATAGCCGGTGCCGAAATCGTCGAGATGGATCTCCGCGCCGAGCTGGCGGAACTGCCGCATCAGCCCGATGGCCGCCTCCTCGTCCTCGATGAAGCAGCTCTCGGTCAGCTCGATGTCGAGCAGGCCGGGCTTCAGCCCCGCGCCGTCGAGAATCGACGCGAACTGGTGGACGATGTTCATGTCCTGCAACTGCCGCGCGGACACGTTCACCGCGATCCGGATGCCGAGCCCCTTCGCCTTCCACGCGGCGGCCTGCGCAGCCGCGGTGCGCATCACCCAGCGCCCGAGCGGCGCGATCAGCCCCGACTCTTCCGCGAAACGGATGAACTCGATCGGCGCGACGAGGCCGCGATCGGGCGACTGCCAGCGGATCAGCGCCTCGACGGCATGCACGTCGCCCGTCGCGATGTCGACGACCGGCTGGTAGTACAGCACGAACTGCTCTTCCTCGAGCGCCTTGCGCAGGTTCGTGTCGAGCCACATGTACTTCGCGACCTTCTGGTTCATCTCGAGCGAGAACACGCGATACGTATGCTTGCCTTCCTCCTTCGCGACGTACATCGCGGTGTCGGCGCAGCGGATCAGCGTCTCCAGCGAATCGCCGTGCTGCGGATACATCGCGATGCCGATCGAGCAGCTCGTGTAGACCTCCATCAGCCCGAGATGGATCGGCGTGCGCAGCCGTTCGAGGATGATCTGCGCGGTCGCCTCGAGCAGCGGGCGCGTGCCGTGTTCGAACAGCACGAGGAATTCGTCGCCGCCGAGCCGCGCGAGCGTCGCGCCGGACGGCAGGCAGCCGCTGATGATCGCCGACACGTCCTGCAGCAGGCGGTCGCCGGTGATGTGCCCGTAGTGATCGTTGACGCGCTTGAAGTTGTCGAGATCGAGGAACAGGATGCCGACCTGGCCGTGCGTATTGGCGTCCTCCTGCGCGATCGCCGCATGGATGCGCTCGCTGATCGCATGGCGGTTCGGCAACCCGGTGAGCACGTCGGTGTTCGCGAGCTCGGTGAGCCGGTGCTGCGCGTTGCGCTCCTCGGTGATGTCGATGCCCGAGCAGATCAGGAACTGCTCTTCGACGCCGCTGCCGCTCTGCACGAACTTGTTGCGGAACTGGAACAGGCGCGGCCCGTTGACCGTGTTGATGTAGCGCTCGACCGCGAACGGCTGGTTGCTCGCGAAGAAGCCCGTGATGTTGGTGCGCGACTGCGCACCCTGCTCCGGGCTCATGAACAGCTCGAACGCGCTGCGGCCGATCACGTCGACCTCGCGCTTGCCCGTCACTTCCTCGCACAGGCGGTTGAAGCGCTGCACCATCCCGTTGCGGTCGAGGATCACGACGAGCGAATTCACTTCCGACACGACCTGTTCGGCGAACGCGAGCCCGTGCGACAGGTCGCCGGCGACCGACTCGGTATCGGAATAGGCGGACGCCGTGCCGGCCCAGTCGACCGTATTGACCTTCCTGCCGACGAGATGGAGGCTGACCGGGCTGCCGAACAGCACGATTTCGAGCACGAGGTGCGACGTGACGCCGGTCAGCGCGCGGATGCGCGCAGCCTGTTCGACCGTCAGCGCGACCGCGACGTTGGTCAGGCCGCGGACCGCGGCCAGTTCGAGTGCATTGCTGTCGCTGCCGAGACGCCAGCAGGGGCTGCGCGTACCGACGTGCGCCTCGAGCACCGCGCTATCGTTTTCGTCATCCATGGACACGCCCCGATCCAAAAAAAACGCACAGTGTAGACGGAGGCGAGTGACCCCGCCGCCTTCCCGGGCCGCGCGGCGCGCCTACCCGGCAGGGCTGCCGCGATTGCCATGACAGCGGCCTCGTCCCGTCCTTGTTTGCAGCTGATGCGACCGGCGTTCGCGCGTGATGCGCGCAGGTTCTGCCTTACGAAT